>DASUQN010000449.1:0-2549 GCA_036280515.1 Intrasporangium sp.
TCTCGCACCCGGTCGAGCCCAGCGGGTTCGACCGGGTTTTCGCACTAGAAGCGTTGTGGAACGACGGCGATCGCGTCCATCTCGACGAGGAGCTCGGGACGCGCCAGCCCTTTCACGACGGCGGCCGTGATGACCGGCGGATTGGGTCGGTCGCCCCACGCTCGCCGTCGACGACGTTCCACTTCACGACGGGCTCCAGCCGGCACCGGCGCCCGCAAGGGCCGTGCGCAGGTTGCGCAGGACCTGCTCGGTCTGTGCGGCGATGTCGCCATGCCGACGATGTTCCCCTCGGCATCGACCGCGTCCTGGCCGCGGATCTCTGGAAGGGTCCTCTCGTTGCTTTGCAGGAACTTTGACAGCGTCACCATACAACCGTATGGTTGTATAAATGCACATCGCCCTCGATCACGACCGCATCTTCGGCGCACTGGGTGACGCCACCCGGCGTGACATCGTGCGCCGCGCGATCGACGGGAAGGAGGGCGTCGCCGAGCTGGCCGCGCGCTACCCGATGAGCTTCGCGGCGGTGCAGAAGCACGTCGCCGTCCTCGAGCGGGCCGGGCTCGTCAGCAAGCATCGCATCGGGCGGCGGAAGGTCGTCCGCACGAACTTCGAGGGGCTCCGCGTGGCGCGGCGCCTCCTCGACGGTTACGAGGAGCTGTGGCGCGAGCGGGTGGAGCGCATGAACCAGCTCATAAGCGAGCCGCCAAAGGAGGCAGACCGATGACCGTCACCGCCGTCCGCAAGGACCCTCAGTCGCGCACGATGACGCTTGAGGCCGAGTTCGACGCCTCGCCGGAGCGGGTCTGGCAGCTCTGGGCCGATCCGCGCCAGCTCGAGCGCTGGTGGGGACCGCCAACGTACCCAGCGACGGTCGACTCTCACGACCTGCGCCCCGGCGGCCGCGTCGAGTACCACATGACCGGTCCGGAGGGCGATCAGCCCCGCGGGTTCTGGGACGTGGACGAGGTCCAGCCTTCGCATCGGCTCGTCTTCCGCGACGGCTTCGCCAACGAGGACGGCACGCCGAACACCGAGCTTCCGACGACGACCGCGAGGGTGACCATCCAGGACATAGGCGGAGGCAAGACCCGGATGTCGATCGAGAGCGAGTTTCCGAGCGTCGAGGCAATGGAGCAGCTCGCCGCCATGGGCATGGAGGAGGGCCTGACGCAATCCGTCGGCCAGATCGACGCGATCCTGGCCGAGGATCCGATCGATGCTGGTGGAGGCCGGCGATGACTGCCGTGAGCTCAGACCGACAGGTCACGAAACGAGACGCCGTGCCCGCAACCGTTCATGTCTTTGTCCCTCCACGGGTTCATCGCCAGGCCGAACGAATCACCTGAGACAACTCGCTCGGGGACGACGGGAGCGAAGCTCGATCGCAGACGGCCCTAGGGAAGGAGAAACAGGTGGGAAAGATCGCCCTGAGCCAGAACATCTCGCTCGACGGGGTCATGCAGCTCGACGGGGAGATGCAGTCGCCGGGCCCAACAGAGGTCCCGTTCAAGTACACGGGCTGGGCCGTGGACTTCGGCAGCGGTCCCGAGGGTTCCCGATTCGACTACGGGGACGAGGTGGGGCTCGAGCAGGCGCAGAACTCCGAGGCCCTCCTGCTCGGTCGGGTCACCTACGAGGCCATGCAGGCCTTCTGGCCCACAGCGGAAGGTGAGCTCGCCGACAGGCTGAACGAGTTGCCGAAGTACGTCGTCTCCTCGACGCTCACGGACCCGGCCTGGAACGCGACCGTCCTGGGCGACGACTGGCGGGAGGAAGTGGCCAGACTGCGAAAGGAGCTCGACGGCGAGATCCTCGTCTATGGCAGCCGCCGCCTCTCGCGGGCACTGATCGAGATGGGGCTGGTGGACGAGCTGCGCCTACTGGTCTACCCGGTGGTGCTCGGCGCCGGAGGTCGCCTCTTCGGCGAGACGCAGGACAAGATCCCGCTGCGCCTGGTCGAATCGCGTCCGCTCGGGGGAGGCGTGGTGAACATGATCTATGCCCGTGGGTTCGCGCCTCAGGCAAGCCCGCAACGGTAGCCTCGGCCGGGTGTTCGACCATGTCGGCATCGCCGTCTCGGACCTCGCGGCCTCCGAGCGCTTCTACCGCACCGTCCTGAGCGTCCTGGGCGTCGAGCCCAGCCATGCGGACGCCGAGCTGGTCGAGTGGGACGACTGGGACATCGGGCCGACGGACGGCGAGCACCCGGTGACCCGCGGGCTCCACGTCGGCTTCCGCGCCGGTGACCGCGCGCAGGTCGACGCATTCTGGCAGGCCGGGATCGACGCGGGATACCGCGACGAGGGCGCGCCGGGGCCGCGCACGCACTACGGCCCGACGTACTACGGCGGGTTCCTGCTCGACCCGGACGGCAACAGCGTCGAGGCGGTCCACACCGACCGCGAGGAGGCCGTGCCCGCCGGCCGCGTCGACCACCTGTGGATCCGCGTCCGCGACCCGCGGGCCTCCCGGCGCTTCTACACGACGATCGCCCCGCACGCCGGGCTCCGCCTGACGCACGACGAGCCCGAGCGCGTGCAGCTGTC
>DASUQN010000450.1:0-2161 GCA_036280515.1 Intrasporangium sp.
CGGCCGAGCTGGAAGTGCTCGGTGACGGTCATGGTCTCCGGGACCGAAACGAGCATCCCCTCGTACCGCTCGAGGAACGTCGGGTTCTGGACCGGGAAGCTGATCGCGGTCGGCTCGACCGTGCCCGTCCCGCACGGAGTGATCGACGTCGTGCTCGAGATCTGGGTCTGGTCCTGGAACTCCTCGGCGGTGCCCACGACGCGCACGCGGTCGCCGTTCGAGACGTCGTCGTCGTTGCCGTTGAAGACGAAGATCGCGTCCGAGGTCTGCGGGTCACCGTCCCCGACGGGGTCCTGGATGTAGAAGCCGCGCAACGCGGGGCTCGGGCCCTCGTGATCCCCGACGACGACACCCTCGGTCACCACTGGTCCGGTGTGGTCCGCCGCCGACCCGGAGCCCTGAATCGCCCCGATCGGGGTGTAGGTGGCGTCGCACGAGGTGCTGAGCGACGACGCGAACGACACGACGGCATCGGCGGTCATCGTGTCCGGCGGGTCCAGGTCGTCCTGGTCGCTCACCTCGCCGCCGCGGATGGTCACGCGGCAGGACTCGTTGGGAACGAGGTCGGCGTCGGGGTCGAGGACGAAGGTCGTGGGCCCCCCGGTCACCGTGACCGACTTGGCTCCGCTCAGCGAGCAGCGGAGCTCGAAAGCCGTCCCCGTGACATCGACCGGCTCGCTGAACGTCACCGTGACGTTGTCGTCCTCGGCCACGCCGGAGGCGCCGTCTGCGGGCTCGGTGGAGACGACAGCGGGCGGCGCATCCTCGACGGTGTGTCGCCCGAGACCGTCGAAGGTGTCCTGGGCGAAGCCGTTCCACTCCAGCGACGGGTCGAAGGCGTTGGTGGCGTTGGCATCTCCCGCTGTCACGGAGGACTGGCGGCGCAGCGTGTTGTCCGCCGTCGACGTGAGGCCGGTGCCCCACTCCGTGCCGGGGTCGACGCCGACCTGACCCAGGCTGTCGATGACGGTCGTGCCCTTGCGCAGCACGACGGCGTCGTCGCCGTTGAACCAGCCGGACCCGTTGGTCTGGTCCGCCTCGGCAAGGATCGCCGCCGCAGCCGCGGACTGCGCCAGCACGTAGACGTCCCCTGGGGCAACTGACCCGGTGAGGTTGATCGTCAGGCCCGCTGAGGCAGAGCCGTTGAAGAACATCTGGACGTTGTAGCCGCCGGCGCTGAGGTCGATCGCCCCGGCCGTGCCGTTGTAGAGCTCGAGGGCCTTGTTGTTGCTCGAGCCCTCGATGTACTCGCTGATGAACAGCTCGGTCGGCGTTGCCGCCTGCGCGGTCGGCGCGGCGACGAATGGGACCAGACCGACCCCGAGGCCCACGGCACACACCGCGGCCACTCGGCGCCGGAGATGACGGTGCTGCTGCATGTCTTCCCCTCTCGACGGGCAGGGAGTTGCCCGGATCCACCGTGAATCTAGCCGCGCAGATGGAAGCAGGGGGCCTGAACGCCGACTAACTTTGCGTGTCGTTCATGTTTGCGCCCGGCCAGGCCGCGAGGCGTCTGCGCGTCTCGAACCGCCGTCGCGTGCCGTCGATCGGGTCATCGAACGCGAGCACCGCGGCGAGCAGCTGGAGCGGTTCGGAGAAGTCGCCGTCGGGCGCCTTGCGCTCGACCGGGTACAGGGCGTCGCCGAGCATGGGAATGCCCAGGCCCCACAGCTGACAGCGCAGCTGGTGCGTGCGACCGGTCCGCGGCGTCAGCCGGTAGAGACCCAGCCCAGCCGCCTCTGACACCAGCTCGACGAGCGTCTCGGCATTCGGCTCGGCACCGGGGACCTCGTGCGCCTGGTGCCTGCCGTGCTCCTTGACGACGTGGCTCCGCCTCACCAAGGGCAGGTCCAGCTCGTCGCGCACCGGTGCGACGGCGAGGTACTCCTTGTGTACCCGTCCCTCCGCGAAGACCCGCTGGTAGGCACCGCGCCACCGCTGCTCCGTCGTGAACATCAGCACGCCCGCAGTGGGCCGGTCGAGCCGGTGCGCCGGCGTCAGGTGGTCGTGACCGGTCAGCACGCGCGTCCGGGCCAGCGCCGACTGCACGACGTGCCGGCCCCGGGGCATCGTCGACATGAAGTGCGGCTTGTCCACCACGACGAGCCGGTCGTCCTCATGGAGCACATCGATCGGGAAGGGCACCTCGACCTCGTCAGGC
>DASUQN010000451.1:0-5534 GCA_036280515.1 Intrasporangium sp.
ACCATGAGCCAGCACAAGGTTGCCGCCTGGTCGCACGCAGAGGAGTTCGTCACACCGAGCGACCACATCGAGGCGGCGCACCGGCGTGCGGAGGGACTCGGTGTCGAGGCGGTCGGCAACGGCGCCGGCGCGTTCCTGCGCGCCCTTGCCGCTGCGACCGGCGCGAAGGCCGTCATGGAGGTCGGAACCGGAGCCGGCGTCTCCGGTCTCTGGGTCCTCGGCGGGATGCCACCGGACGGAATCCTCACGACGATCGACCTCGAGGCCGAACACCAGCATCTGGCCCGAGAGGCCTTCGCTGCAGCCGGCATCGCTCACCAGCGCACCCGCGTCATCGCAGGCCGGGCGCTCGACGTCCTGCCACGGATGACCGACGGCGCCTACGACCTCATGGTGGTGGACGCCGACAAGGGCGAATACCCCCAGTACGTCCAGCAGGCTTCCCGGCTGCTCCGCCACGGGGGCACCCTGGTGCTCACGTGGACGGACAAGGAGTCGGACCCCGCAGCCAGGGACCCTGAGACGCGGACCCTGCGCGAGGTCGGCAAGATGATCCGCGACCACGACGAGTTCACCGCGTCGCTCCTGCCGGTCGGCGAGGGTCTGCTGGTCGCGGTGAAGCGCTGAACCGCTGGGCGTTCGAGAGACCGCACGGAATGGCAACGGCTCCCGACATCCCCGGGAGCCGCCTGCTGGACGTGCATGCTCAGTTGACGCCGTCGCACCCCTGGATGGCGTCGCGAAGGGCGGCAGCCTCATCCGGCGTCATCTCGACGACGAGGCGCCCGCCACCTTCGAGCGGCATGCGCAGCACGATGCCACGACCCTCCTTGACGACCTCGAGCGGTCCGTCGCCGGTCCTCGGCTTCATTGCTGCCATGGTGCCCCTTCCACTGAAATCGGGTGGTCTGCAGCCATTATTCCGTGTCCCGTCAGCCGGACCTAATCCGGGATGTGACGACGAGCACCTCGGAGGCCCAGTACTTTCCCGCACAGCGGGATTGGGCCAGAGTGGGCGCCATGACTGAGCCGAATCCCGCTACCCAGCCCCCTGCGAGCCCCATCGACGTCGCCGTGACGGACGGAGTCGCCTGGCTTCGGCTCAACCGCCCCGATGCCATGAACGCGCTCGACCGCGCACTCAAGGTCGCCTTGCGCGACGCGCTGCGTTCGGCAGCTGACGACCCCGCGGTCCGCTGCGTCGTCCTGACGGGCAACGGCCGGGCCTTCTGCGTGGGCCAGGACCTCAAGGAGCACGTGGCGGACCTGGCCTCGGGCGAGACCTCGCTCGCGACGACCGTGACCGAGCACTACAACCAGATCGTCATGCTCCTCGCCACGATGAACAAGCCTGTTGTCGCTGCTCTCAACGGTGTCGCTGCCGGCGCCGGTCTCAGCTTCGCCCTCGCCTGCGATGTCCGGGTCATCGTCGAGGGCGCAGGGCTCAACACCGCGTTCGCCGGTATCGCCCTCTCCTGTGACTCAGGCGCCTCGTGGTCGCTCCCCCGGCTCGTCGGTCCGGCTCTCGCCAAGGACCTGCTCATGTTCCCCCGGACGATGTCCGCCGACGAGGCGCTCGCACTGGGCCTCGTGTCGAAGGTGGTCGCTGCGGGCGACTTCGACGGGGTCGTCACCGAGCTCGCTGCGTCCCTGGCGGCCGGTCCGACGCTCGCCTACGGGTCGATCCGTCGCGCCGTCGCGTTCAGCGCCGGCACCGGTCTCCAGGACGCACTGGCCCACGAGGCGGAGCTGATGGCCCTGACCGGTCGCAGCGCGGACCATCAGGTCGCGGTCGATGCCTTCCTCGCCAAGGAGAAGCCCACCTTCTCGGGCCGCTGACCTCTGCCACGTAGGCTGGCTCCTCTGGCTGTATGCCGCTGAGCTCGCGCCCGCAGTCCCGTGCACTCCCAGCCCTTCCGCCCCATCGAACGTCGACCATCATCGGCGCCACAACTTCGCCGCGGCGAACCTGCAACGGCCCCGACGGAATCGGCGCCACGACTTCTCCCGGCGACGTTCGGGCGCACGGCTCGCGGGGCGGCGATCGTCAGGGCGGGTAGTCGCCGGTCGGGGACGGGAGGTAGCGCCAGAGGATGTCCGTCCAGTAGTACTGCCCGACGATGAACAGCACGAGCAGCGGCACCGCCCGGACGAGCAGCCTGCGCCACGTGACGCCTCGGCGGTCCTCCCACCCGGCACCGACCATGACGGCCAGGAGCGGGAACATCGGGATCAGGTAGCGGAAGATGCTCGTGAAGGGGTCGAGCACCGCGGCGAGGTACGCCGGGTAGGCCACCGACCACGTCCGCAGCTGCATCCCGAGCCCCCTGGCCCACGGCCCGACCACCATCGCGAGGATGACGAGCGGGACGACGACCAACCAGACCGGGCCCCACGCCTCGCCGAACACGTACCTCGACATCCCGAGCCAGGGAGCGAACGGCTCGACCACGCCGGAGCCGCGCCACGCACCCATCGTGTCCGTGTAGGCCGACCGCTCGCCCGTGGCCCACCACGCGACGGCGGGCCAGAGCAACCCAGCGACACCGCAGGCGACGAGGGAGGCGAGCCCAGCGGCATACTCCTGCTTCTCGATGGGCCGGTCGTCGCGCGCGCGCCATCTCAGCCACAGCGCCACCAGCGTGACGATCCCGAGCGGCACCGCGATCGGACGCGTCAACCCGACGAGCACCGCGATGCCGGCCGCGACCAGCCAGCGCTCCCGGGCGAGGGCCAGGAGGTAGGCCACGAGGAGGAGCATCGCGAGCGACTCGGTGTAGGCGAGCTGGAGCGTCACCGACGCGGGGAACGAGGCCCACAGCACGACGACGACGAGGGCCGCGGCGTCGCCGATGCGCTCGCGCAGGAGCAGCCCCATGAGCACAGCCGCACCGAAGCCGCAGAGCAGTGCGACCGTCGAGCCGGCCGCGGGAAAGTCGAGACGCGTGACCGCCATGACCGCCCGCGCAGCGAACGGGAAGAGCGGGTAGAACGCCCACGCGTTCTGCTGGGCGCCACCGTCATCGCCTCGGGGGACGCGGTCCGGATACCCCTCGATCGCGACGGTCTGGTACCACTGCCCGTCCCACAGAGCGGTGAACGGGAAGTACGTGACGGGGACGTCGTCGCCGCCCGTCATGCCGGTCGGGGCCTGCCGCTGCATGACCGCGAGCAGGATCGCCGTGGTGACGAGACGGCACGCGGCGTAGAGCGCGAGGACCCTGAGGATGAACGTCCGGCGTGGGCGCCACGCGTCCGGGACGGCCAGGCGTCGCGCGGGGTTGGTGATCGTCATGCCTTCGGCGAGTCGTGCGGCTGGGCGCGCTCGTGCTCGTCGTCGCTCACGCCGGGCTCATCCGCAGCCGGCTCTTCCGCTGCCGGCTCGCCCGCAGCCAGTTCATCCGCAGCGGGCTCGCCCGCCGCCGTCGCTGCCGGCGTGCGGACCGACCCGGACCGGAGGAAGGCGATGTGCTCGTCCTTCTCGCGCAGCTCCCGACGCAGCCGGTCCACGACGCCGTCGACCTGGCTCATCCGATAGCCGCGGGCCGTCACGTCGAACCTCAGCTCCGCCAGATCCTCGTCATGCAGGTCGCCCTCGGGGAGCGGCTCATGACTCAGCGATGAGGTCGGCCGGCCCATGCCACCGCCGAGGCCCAGCATCAGCGCGACGACGAAACAGAGGACGACGATGCCGACGAGGAGGATGAACCACTTCACTCGGGCCGCTCCGCTCGAATCGTGCCGTTGGGCTCCTCGTGGGCCTGGATGGCCGCGACCGCCTCCTCCGGGAGGTCGGTGACCACGAGCCGGTCGATGTCGTCCTCGCCGATCATGCCCGCCTCGAGGACGGAGCTGCGCAGCCAGTCGAGCAGACCCTGCCAGTACGCGGTTCCCATGAGGACGACGGGGAACTGGGTCACCTTGTGCGTCTGGGCCAGCGTCACCGCCTCGAAGAGCTCGTCCAGGGTGCCGAACCCACCCGGCAGGACGATGAAGCCGTGCGAGTACTTGAGGAACATCGTCTTGCGCGCGAAGAAGTAGCGGAAGTTGACGCCGAGGTCGACGTACTCGTTGAGCCCGGTCTCGAAGGGCAGCTCGATGCCGAGTCCCACCGACGTGCTGCCGCCGAGGTAGGCGCCCTTGTTCGCCGCCTCCATCGTGCCGGGTCCCCCACCGGTGATGACGGCGTAGCCGGCCTCGGCGAGGAGGCGGCCGACCTCGACGCCCATGGCGTAGGCGTGGTCACCGACGCGGGAGCGGGCCGAGCCGAACACGCTGACCGCCGGTCCAAGCTCGGCGAGCGCGCCGAAGCCCTCGACGAACTCCGACTGGATGCGCATGACGCGCCACGGGTCGGCGTGGAGCCAGTCGGTCGGCTGGCGGCGGTCGAGGAGACGTTGGTCCGTCGTCGTTCCCGGCACGCTGCCCCGGCGCAGGACGACGGGGCCCGAGCGCCGCACCGCGTCCGGCACGCGAGACGCGGGCTTCTCGTCCGGCCGGACCTCGGGGTCGCTGGCGACGTCGCGCTGTCGACCCGTGTCGTGCTCGCTCACGGGGACCACCCTAAGCCTCCATCGGTCGTATGCCGCTGAGCTGCCTCCCAGCCCACCCCTCCCTCATCGAGTGAACAGCTTTCGGGCCCAGAAGTCGGTCACTCGATCGGGGTGTGGCACAAGAGCTGTTCACTCGATCGGGGTGGAGGGGGTGAGCCAGCGGAGCAGGGCGCGCTCCGCCTCCTCGTACTGCGCCACGGTGCACCGCTCGTCGTCCATGTGGGCGAGGTTCGGGTTGCCGGGCCCGAAGTTGACGGCCGGGATGCCGAGCGCCGAGAAGCGCGCGACATCGGTCCAGCCCTCCTTGGGGCTCACCGGCAGGGCGAGAGCCGCGATGAAGTCCTGCGCCGCGGGCAGGTCCAGGCCCGGACGGGCCCCGTCCGCGGCGTCGCCCAGGGTGCAGTCGAAGCCCTCGAAGACCTGTCGGACGTGGTTGAAGGCCGCCGCCGTGTCCTTGTCCGGAGCGAAGCGGTAGTTGACCGAGACCGTGCACCGGTCGGGGATCACGTTGCCCGCGATCCCTCCGGTGATCCCGACCGCCTGGAGCGCCTCGTGGTACTCGAGGCCGTCGACCTCGATCGTCTCCGCCTCGTAGGCCGAGAGCCGGGCCAGGACCTGGGCGGCGTCGTGGATCGCGTTGTGGCCGCTCCACGGACGGGCGGAGTGGGCCGCGACGCCCGTGGTCACGACGTCGACCCGCATCGTCCCCTTGCAGCCGCCCTCGATGCCCCCGTCGGTCGGCTCGAGGAGCACGGCGAAGTCACCGGCCAGCAGGTCCGGGCGGTTCGCACCAATCCGGGCCAGGCCGTTGAGCTCGGCCTCGATCTCCTCGCACTCGTAGAACAGGAAGGTCAGGTCACGCTTCGGCTGGGTGACCTGCGCGGCCACCTTCAGCATGACCGCCACGCCACCCTTCATGTCGACCGTGCCACGGCCCCACAGCTCGTCACCGATGAGACGCGTGGGCAGGTTCGGCGGACT
>DASUQN010000452.1:0-2083 GCA_036280515.1 Intrasporangium sp.
ATGTAGTGATTGCTACAGGGAAGCAGACCCAGCGCCAGTAGGCAATAGGTTCTGTTCAGAATCTCGTGTAGTGATCGCTCCCGCGATCACACCAGGACGTGCCTCATCCGCCCGATGCCCTCGACCCAGGTCTCGAGGACCTCACCGCGCTGGAGGTAGCGCGGCGGGTTCAGGCCCATCCCGACGCCGTCGGGCGTTCCGGTGAAGACGAGGTCGCCGGGTCGCAGCACGAGCACCCGGGACAGCTCGGCGATCGACCTGGAGATCGAGAAGATGAGCCCGGCCGTCGTGCCGGACTGCACGACCTCGCCGTCGATGCTGCACCCGAGACCCAGGTCGTTCGGGTCGGCGAACTCGTCGAGAGAGACGACCCACGGCCCGATCGGCGCGAACCCGGGATAGGACTTCGCGAGCCCGAACTGCGGTGCGGGCCCGGAGAACTGGCGGGTCCGCTCCGACAGGTCCTGACCGATCGTCAGCCCGGCGAGGTGGGCGAAGACGTCCTCCTCGGCGACGTGGTGCATCTCCGTGCCGACGACGGCGACGACCTCGACCTCCCAGTCGACCGCCCCGCCCTCGGGGAGCTGGACCTCCCCGTGCGCCCCGGTGATGGCCGAGGGGAACTTCGCGAAGATCGGCGGCAGCTCGGTCGGCGGCTCGAAGCCCGTCTCGCGGGCGTGCTCCGCGTAGTTGAGGCCGATCGCGATGATGGCCGGGGGAACGGGCACCGGCGCATCGAGCTCCTCGGGACGGACGGGCTCCGCCGTCGTCTCGTCGAGACCGGCGACCCAGGACCGGATCTCCTCGTGCCGGGCCCACATCTGCATCGGGTCCGACGAGAACCGACCGCTGCTCTCCTTCTCCAGGTCCCAGCCGGCCGACTCCCCCGTCAGCACGAAGGCCCGACCGCCACGGTTCGCGAACCTCATGCCGTCACCGGCTCGACGTCGTGAAGGATGCCGGGAGCCGCCGTGCGGCCGACCTCGGTGGGCTCGTGGCCCCAGAGCGAGGGCCGGTCGTTGGTCGACGCGACCCACGTCAGGTCGTCGACGACGATCCCACCGAAGCCGTACTCGATCTGGAAGGACGACGGCGTGAGCATGTAGAACGAGGTCATCAGGTCGTTCGTGTGGCGCCCGAGCCCCCGGAGCACCGGGACGCCCGCCTGCTTGGCGAGGTCCAGCCCGGTGCCGACGTCGTCGAGGCTCTTGACCTCCAGCATGAGGTGGTTGAGCCCCACCTTCCCCGGCACCTGCGCGACGGCCAGGGAGTGGTGCCGGCCGTTGCAGTGGTAGAAGCGGACCTTCATGAACTCCTCGTCCACCCGGTCGGACAGGGTGAAGCCGAGGATGCCGCCGTAGAAGGCGTCCGCCTCTGCCAGGTCCGGCGTGATGAGGACGACGTGCCCGAGCCCGAAGTCATCGGCCACGAAGCCCGAGAGCTGGCGCCCGGGCCAGAAGGTCCCGGGCCTGCGGTGCTGTCCCGACACGAACTCGTGGCGCGTCCCCCAGGGGTCCGTCACCCAGGCCAGCTCGGCCACACCGCGGTCCCGACACTCCTCGACTGTCCCGGGTGTCACGTCGACGCCGGCGAGGCGGAGCCGGTCGAGATAGGTCGCCAGCTCGACCTCGTTGGTGAAGGCCCATCCGGTGTAGAGCAGCTCGTCGCGGTCACCGGGGCGGATGGTGATGCGGTGGACCGCGTCGTCGACCCGCAGCCGCACGGCGCCATCCTCGCCCCGTGGCGCCAGGCCGCAGCCGAGCACCTCGGTCCCGTAGGTCAGCCACTCCTCGTAGCGTGGAGAGGCGACACCGATGTAGGCAAGTTCCCTGATCATCGTTGATCCCTTCGCGTCGATGCTGCGTGGAACAGACATCTCTGTAGTGTCTACAACAGAGAATGATCGAAAGGCTCTCAGAATTCAAGGCCGCGGCTGTCTCCCGGGAGCAGCACTGTCCATGAGGCGACCGCATCCTTGCCCTCCTGAAAGGACCTGCCTATCTTGTAGTGGTTGTTTCAGAGTTGACTCACCAACCTGCATGAGAGAGGTAGGGCCACATGGCCACCGTCAACAGCACCGACG
>DASUQN010000453.1:0-6004 GCA_036280515.1 Intrasporangium sp.
GAGACGACGCTGACATCGGGTGGCAGGTGGATGATGACCTCCTCCCAGACGGCTCCACGGAACCGGTCTGCGAGGTAGTGGACCTCGTCCATGACCACCCAGCCGAGCCCGTTCAGCGTGCTCGAGCCGGCATACATCATGTTCCGCAGGACCTCGGTCGTCATGACGACCACCGGGGCCTCCCCGTTGATCGAGGCGTCACCGGTGAGCAGGCCCACGCGCCCGACGCCGTGACGTCGCACGAGGTCGGCATACTTCTGGTTCGACAACGCCTTGATCGGCGTGGTGTAGAAGGCCTTCCGCCCAGCCTGCAAGGCGAGGTGCACAGCGAACTCGCCGACCACGGTCTTGCCGGCCCCCGTGGGTGCAGCCACGAGGACGCCGCGTCCGTCCTCGACCGCCCGGCACGCCTCGACCTGGAAGTCGTCCATCGGGAATTCGAGCTCCCCAGCGAACTCACTCAGCGCACGACCGCTGGGGTTCTCGGCGTCTGGCGACGTCATCGCTGTTCATCCTTCTCCGGGGCGAGCACTCGCACGGCCTGCGGCACGATCTCGATGTCGAGGGGCAGACCCGTGAACGGCTCGCCGTCAGCCTGTGACGGGATGTGCCGCGCGTCCAGCCGCACCCGAGTCGCACGCTGGATCTCGACCGCCTCGTGGGTGACATGTGCCCCTCGGTAGACCTTCGGAAACACGCGCAGGAACGCGGGCACCGAGATCGCCTTCACGACGAGGACGTCGAAGAGCCCGTCCGTGGGGTCGGCGTCGGGGCAGACGCGCATGCCGCCGCCGAAGGAGGGCATGTTGGCCACCGCCACGAGCATCGCGCTGGTCTCGATGCGTCGGCCGTCGAGCTCGACGACGTAGGGAATCGGCTTGAAGAGCGGCAGCTCGCGGAGCACCGCGAGGTTGTAGCGCATCTGGCCCCTGGGCCAGCGCATCCGCGCGGCACGGGCGTTGACGATGGCGTCGAAGCCAGCCCCGAGCACGCCGGCGAACCACTTCGTCTCGCCGCTGGGTCCGGTGACGCGGCCCGCGTCGATGGTGCGGACGGCGCCTCGCGTGATGACGTCCACGGCCCGCGCCGCGTCCCGGATGGGCAGCCCGAGATTGCGGGCGAAGTCGTTGCCGGTGCCGGCGGCGACGACTCCGATCGGTGTGGTGGAACCGGCGACGAGGTTGACCGCGAGGTGCACCAGGCCGTCCCCTCCGACGACGACGAGCGCGTCGACGCCGCGGCGGACCTCATCCCCCGCCCGGGCGCATGCCTCGGACCACGTCCGGCCGGAGACGTCGACGACGTCTCGCCCCTTGCTCAGGAGGAGGCGACGGGTCGCCTCGCCGAGTGTCCGCCCCGCTCCCTTGCCGGCAGTGGGGTTGACGATCAGGGCGACGCGCTCGGACACACCCGAACGCTACAGGGCGGACGCCTGGTCGTCGGGGACGTCCAACCAGCCGGGCAGGCTCTCCCTCTTCCTGCGGTCGAGGATGAAGGCGATGCCGACCGACGCGAAGTAGAGCAGGATCATCGGCGAGGCCATGAAGAGCATGGTGAACGCGTCAGGGGTGGGGGTCATGATCGCCGCGAAGAGGAAGATGACCATGACGGCCGGCCGCCACGCCTTGAGCATCGCCCGCCCCGAGAGGAGGCCGATGATGTTGAAGCAGACGAGGAAGACCGGCAGCAGGAAGGCGCACCCGAAGGCGATGATGAACTTCAGGACGAAGGACAGGTAGAGGGACGCGTCCTGGATGTTGAAGGCACCGACCGGGGTGAAGTCGAGCAGGACGGCGACGGCCTTGGGCACCATGAGAAGGGCCGCGACGCAACCGGCGACGAAGAGCGGCACTGCCGCCACGACGAACAGGCGGGTGACCCGCTTCTCCTTCTTCGTCAGGCCCGGGACGACGAAGCCCCAGATCTGCATGAGCCAGACGGGCGACGCGAGGATGAGGCCGACGAAGAGCGCGACGGTGAGCTTGATGGCGAACGCATCGGTCATCGTCCCGAAGTTGATGTTGACCAGGCCGGTGTCACCGCGCTGGGCGGCGACATCCTTGAGCGGCTGGATGAGCCGGTTGATGATCGGGTCGTAGTAGATCCAGCCGACGACGGCACCGGCGAGGATGGCCAGCCCGGCCAGGACGACGCGATTGCGGAGCTCGCGGAAGTGGTCGGCGAGGGACATCCGTCCCTCGGGATTGCGTTTGCGCAACAACGACGGCATTGGTGGCTTCGGGCTTCGGTCGGTCGGGAGGGGGTCTCAGGCCAGAGCGCTCAGTGGGAGCACTCAGAGGGAGGGATCACTCCGGAACCGGTCGGCGTCCGCACGTGCCTGGGCAGCCCGGGCCTCCGCCTCCTTGGCGCGCGCCTCCGCAGCCCTGACCTCGGCCTCCGCCTCGTTGGCGCGGCGCTGCGCATCGCCCTCGACGACGTCGCCGGCAACGGTCGTCTGCGAGGCCTCGCTCGGGGACTTGCCGTCCTTCTTCATCTCGTCGACCTCGGACTTGAAGACCCGGGCGGAGCGGCCGAGGCTGCGCGCCATGTCGGGGAGTCTCTTCCACCCGAACAACGCGATGACGATGATGGCGATGATGATGAGTTCCGGGGCACCCAGGTTGGGCATGTGTCGTCTCCTCAGACGTCAGGGACCCGCATTCACTGGGGGCCGTTCGCTGGCAGCATCCACGCTGCAGGTGACCAGCATACGTGTCGGACGTGAACAACGAGCCGGCCCGGCGGTCCACCGCTTGACCTCAACCCACGTCGCCTCTCGTCATCCCCTTTCGTAGGGAGCGAGTGCGGCCCTGGCCTCGTCGGCCACGGCCCTCGCCAGCTCGGACGGCGAGGCGACCCGGACGTCGCCGGCGAGCCGCAGCACGAGGCGACGGACGAGGGCGGGGTCGGCCACCTTGAGCGTGACCCGCGCAGATCCGTCGGCGTCCCGGACGACCCCCTCGTTGGGGTAGTAGTCGGCGATCCACGCTGCCTGTGGTGTGGCCTCCAGGACCACGGTCAGATCGCTGTCGCTCGGGACGAAGATCTCGTCGTCGAGGTCGCGCGGCGTCGCCTCCGGAGGGGGCGTTCCGTCCTCGTCAAGCACGGTCGCAGCCTCGATCCGGTCGACCCGGAAGAAGCGCACCCCGTGGGCCCGGTGGCACCAGCCCTCGAGGTACCACTGCCCGTCGAGGTTGACGATGCGCATGATGTCGACGTCCCGCTCGGTCGCCTCGTCGCGCGTCGCCACGTAGTACGTCAGGTGGACGCGGCGTCGGGCCCCCAGTGCCTCCTTGAGCTCGGTCATGACCGAGTGCTGGCTCCCGTCGTCGAGGTCCAGCGCGATCTGCCCGCCGCCCGGGTCGGCTGCCGTCGTTGCCTTGCGCAGCTTCTCCAAGGTCCGCTCGACGACCTCGGAGTTGACGAGCGTCGAGCCCAGCGCCTGGAGCCCGGCCGTGAGCGTCACCGCCTCGTCGCGGGTGAGGCGCATCGGCGCGGCGATGTCGTCGGCGTTGGCCAGGTAGATGTGGCCGTCGTCCCACTGGGCGTCGATGAGCTCGGCGTGCGTGTAGCCGGGCGTGCCGCACACGAAGAGCAGCTCGAGGTCGGACTCGATCTGTGCCGACGTGAGGCCGAACTCGCTCGCGGCCTCCTCGATGCTCACCCCTTGGTGGCGCAGCAGCCAGGGGACCATGTCCAGGAGCCGGCCGAGCCGCTGTGTCGCGGTCTCGGTCGTGGACCGTGTGGTGGTCCGTGCGCCGCTCGGAGCGGCCACCCGCTGGCCAGCCACCCGCTTGTCACTCATCGGCAGGGCCTTCCTGGTGTGCCGCCGCGGCATGCGTCTCGATGGTGCGCACCAAGGCTGCACGGACGCCCTCGACGAGCTCGGGGGGCGAGACGGCGATCGCATGGGTGCCCAGGGCCGCGACATCGCGCTCCGTGCGCCCGCGCTCGTAGGGCACCTCGATCTCGGCCCACCGGTGGTCGAGGTCCTGCGTCCTGGTCGCCGCCTGACGCAGGACGTGGCCACGGCCGTGGCGCACCCGGACCGTGGCGGATCCTTGCGGCTCGGGCGCCTGGGCTGCGAGGGACACCTCGGGCACGTGGTCCGCAGGGACCTCGTAGGAGCCAGCGCGCCCCTTCTTCCGCACCGGCCCCACCACCCGGCCGAGTCGGAAAGCGCGCTCCGCGTCCCGGTCGACGTCGTGGCCCGTGAGGTACCAGCGGCCGTGCCAGTGCTTGAGCGCCCACGGCCGGACCTCGCGCGTGCTGACCGTGCCGTCGTTCTTGCGGTAGTCGAAGGTGATCGGTTGACGAGCCGAAAGGGCGGCGCGCACCGGGTCGAAGGCAGGCTCGGTCGTCCGGATCCGCGGCTCGACGCCCGCCGCGAGGGACTCGTCGATCTCCACGCCCGCGAGGCGGAGCTTGCGCAACCCGGCGGTGGCCGTGCCGGAGATGCTCGCCGTGGACCACGCGCGAGCCGCCAGCGCCAGCGCCGCCACCTCGTCCGGCTCGAAGCTGATCTCGGGCAGGGCCGTCTCGCTGGGGTCGATGCGGTAGCCCACCTCGTCGTCGAAGAGGACGTCGACCACCGTGGTGGTGATGGGAATGCCCATCTCTCGCAGCTCGTCCTTGTCGCGCTCGAACATCCGGTCGAACGCCTCGACGGACGGTGCTTCGGCGTAGGCCGGCAGTGACCTGCGCAGCTGGTCCTTGGGGATGGGGCGACGCGTCGACTTGAGGGCGAGGATCAGGTTGAGCAGCCGCTCGGTCTTCTCCGCCGACGCGGATGATGCACTCATGGCCGCCTTCCTCCGATCCGGTTCGCCTCGCGCGGGCGCAGTCCGACGCTACCCGACTCCTGGCCCTTCCGAGTGAGCCCTTCCGTGGGCAGTCGATGAGCAATCCATCAGCAGTCGAGGAGCAGGGCGGCAGGTGTCGTCGGTAGGGTCGCTTCCATGATCCAGTGGCGCTCGGCAGTCATCGAAGAGGTGCGTTCGCGCTGGGCCGGGGCCGTGGAGTATGCCGCTGAGCTGGCTTCCGGGGACACCGTCCGCGCGCTGGGCTACTCCGACATCGTCGGGGACCTCCCGGCGGGTGCGCGCGTACTGCTCAACACGACCGCGCTGGAGCGTGGCCTGGGCACCGGTGGAGTCGCCATCATCGTGGCGGCTCCCGACCACCTCCCGGAGCCGGTGGACGTGCCCGCGCTGGACGGCCACCTCGTCAAGGCGCGCTACACCCCGGGCCAGACCATGGTGCTCGGGGTCGACGAGCAAGGCAGTCCCAACCACGAGCTGCTCCGTGACGCCGACGACCTCGGTGGCATGCCCGTCGTCGTCGCGGACCTCCACTCCGCCCTGCCGGCCATCATCGCCGGGCTGCGGGAGTCGGCTCCGGACGCCCGGGTGGCCTACGTCATGACGGACGGCGGCGCCCTGCCTGCCGACTTCTCACGGACCGTGGCCGGGCTGCGGGAGTCGGAGTGGCTCGAGGCGTGCATCAGCGTGGGCCAGGCCTACGGCGGCGACCTGGAGGCCGTCAACGTGCACACCGGGCTGCTGGCCGCCCACCTCGTCGTCGGCGCCGACGTCGCGGTGGTCGCCCAGGGACCGGGCAACCTCGGGACGGGCACGCGATGGGGCTTCTCCGGCACCTCGGCCGGTGAGGCCGTCAACGCAGCCGGCGTCCTCGGGGGCCGCCCCATCGCATCGCTCCGGGTCTCGGAGGCGGATCAGCGGCCGAGGCACCGGGGCCTGTCGCACCACAGCGCGACGGCCTACGGGCGGGTCGCCCTCGTCCCGGCAGACGTGCCCGTGCCGGACCTCACGGAGGATCTCGCCGCGTACGTCCACAGCCAGGCACAGGCCCTGTGCGACTCGACCGGGGGTCGGCTCACGCTCGTCGAGGTCGGGTGCGATGGTCTCGACGACGCCCTCCGCGCCACGCCGGTGCCGCTGTCGACGATGGGGCGCGGGTTCGACGACGACCGCCTGTCGTTCCT
>DASUQN010000454.1:0-9376 GCA_036280515.1 Intrasporangium sp.
ACGAGGTGCTCGGCGACGTCGTCGAGCGGGACGCCAACCTGACGCTGGAGAACGCGCCCGCGAAGCGCCCGGTCTGAGCGTGGCGCCCACGGGGATTGGCCGTATGCCGCTGTGCTCGCTCCCCGACGCCCGCGCGCTCCCGATCCGCCTCCTCCGCGGCACGGGTATTTGATCTTTCACGCCGCGGGCACGCCGCAGCGGGCCATCGGGCCCGCGCTCAGTTCCCCAACGCCTCTGCGACACGACCTGCGACGTGATCCGCAATCTCACCGGCGTCGGTGGCGGTCGGCGTGGCGAGCAGTCGAGGCGATAATGGGGTCGGGGCCGGTCCCGGCGGCCGGCTCGACGTGGAAGGGCTGACCATGAGCGAGCACACCGGTTCCACCGAGGAGGCGCCGGACAGCCGACGAATCGTCGTCGGCTACAGCGGCGCGGAGGGGTCGGAGCCGGCCCTGACCTGGGCCATCGAGACGGCTCGCCGCGAGTCGCGTCCGCTGACGATCTTGCACTGCTACGGCCTCGCCCACGTCCCCGCGCTCGGGCCGGCGGTGCCGGACGGGCAGAACGAGCTCTTGGCGAGTGTCGCCCACCAGGTCGCCGAGGCGGCCGCGGCGCGTGCCGTCGCCGTGCTCGGACGCGAGGCGGTCACCTGCAAGAGCGTGCTCGACAGTGCCGCCGGGGGTCTCGTGGAGGAGAGCGAGTCCGCCCATCTCGTCGTGACCGGCTCGCACGGCCGGGGCCGGATCATGGGCGGCCTGCTCGCCTCGACCTCGTACAACGTCACCGCGCACGCCACGTGTCCAGCCGTCGTCGTGCGGGGTGACGCATCGCTCCATCCAGATGCGGAGCACCGGGTCGTCGTCGGTGTGGACGACTCCGAGCCGGCGCTGCGTGCGCTCGACCGAGCGGCCCAGGTCGCCGCCGACGCCGGTGCCGACCTGCACATCGTCCGGGTCATCCCGCCGACCGTCCTCGACCCCCAGGCCCAGCCGGAGCTGGCGCCCATGGGGTACGGCGACATGTACGCCATGCACGACGCGCGGTTCCAGGAGGAGTTCCGCGCCTACGCCGAGGATGCGACACGGGAGCTCGTGGAACGGATCCACGATCGTTTCCCCGGCCCTCAGGTCAGCTCCGAGGTGGTCGAGGACACCCCCGGCCTCGCCATCGCCCGAGCCGGTGAGGGCGCTGGACTCATCGTCGTGGGCTCACGCGGCCGCGGTGGGTTCACAGGAATGCTGCTCGGCTCCGTGAGCCACACCGTCATCCATCACGCGACCTCGCCGGTGATGGTCGTCCGCTGACGCCGAGCCGGACCCGTTCAGGCGAAGGCCGCGCTGGTTGCCTGCTGACCCCTGCCGGCGGAGTCCCAGAACTGGTAGGAGCCCTCGTCGAGCAGCTCCCGACCGGCGGCAGCAAGCGCCCCCATGGCCGCGAGGAAGAACCCGGACCCCACCGACACCCGGGCGACGCCGAGCTCGGCGAGCTCGGCCACGCCGGGCGCATCGGGGAGGGCGAGGACGTTGACGGGAAGGGACACCGCCTCGAGGATCCGCCGGAGGTCGGCGACGCCGGAGACGCCCGGCGCGTAGAGCGCGTCGGCGCCGGCCGCCTCGAAGGCACGCAGCCGTGCGATCGTGTCGTCCAAGTCCTCGAGGCCATGCAGGCCGCCGTCCGCCCGAGCAGTCAGGACGAGCGGATCGGACCCGGCGTGGGCGGCCTCTGCGGCGGCGGCGACGCGCTCGGCTGCGGCCTCGATCGGGAACAAACCGCCGGTGTCCCCGTCGTAGTCCTCGATCGAGCAGCCGGCCAGACCAGTTGCCGCGGCGAGCCGCACGGTCTCGGCGACCCCTGATGCGTCGGAGGCGAAGCAGCTCTCCAGGTCTGCGCTGACGGGCACGCTCACCGCGGCGACGACCTGCTCGGCATGGCCGAGCGCCTCATCCCGGGTGACGCGGCCATCCAGCCGGCCGAGTGTGCCGGCGAAGCCGGCGCTCGTCGTCGCCAGGGCCTGGAAGCCCAGGCTCTCCAGGACCCTGGCCGAGCCGGGATCCCAGGGGTTGGGCATGAGCAGGGGCCGGCCTGGGACGTGGAGGTCGCGGAAGCGGCGTCGGCTGGTCGATGGGGACATGGTGGACTCGTGGAGGGTCATGCAGCCCACCGGAGGAGAGGCCGCCAACAGTGCGAACCCGGCCCAGCGGCATACGGCTAATCGATCCGGGCGATCGGCTCACCCTGCTTGACGACCCCCTCCTCCTCGACAAGCAGGCGCACGACGCCAGCGACGGGCGCGAGCACCTCTGCGGCCACCTTGTCGACCTGGACCTCGGCGAGCAGCTGGTCCGCGGCGACGGACTCGCCCTCACCGACGAACCAGGTCGACACGACTCCCTCGCTCTCGGGGTTCTCCTGTGACAGTCCAGGGAAGGGGACGTCGGTCATCCGGCCACCGCCCGGCGCACCGCTTCCTCGATCCGCTCCGGCCTCGGCAGCACGGCGTACTCGAGGACGTGGGCGTACGGGATGGGCACGTCGGGGACGGCGACTCGCTGGACCGGCGCCTTGAGCAGCGTCGGGTCCCGGTCGGTCACCGTGGCCACGACCTCGCCGGACAGGCCGAAGGACTGGTAGTCCTCGTCGACGACGACGAGCTTGCCGGTCTTGGCGACCGAGGTGACGATCGCCTCCCGGTCGAGGGGGACGAGGCTGCGCAGGTCCAGCACCTCGACGTCGATGCCGTCACCTGCGAGCTTCTCGGCGACGTCGAGGGCGTGGTGCACGGACAGCGACAGCGTCACGATGGTGACGTCCGTGCCCTCGCGGGCGAGCGCCGCCCTGCCGATCGGCACGACGTACTCGCCCTCCGGGACCGCGTCGATGGAGCGGGGGTTCTTGGCCATCCAGGGCAGGCCCATGACGCCCTTGTGGAACAGGTACACGACGGGGTTGTCGTCCCGGATCGCCGCGGTCATCAGGCCCTTGGCGTCGGCCGGGTTGCTCGGCACGACGACCTTCAGGCCCGGCAGGTGGGCGAAGGTGCCCCAGAGGCACTGCGAGTGCTGGGCCCCGTCGGAGTACCCGCCGCCGACCGCCGTGGTCAGGACCATGGGGACCTTGACGTTGCCGCCGGACTCGAAGTGGATCTTGGCCATGTGGTTGTAGATCTGGTCGAAGCAGACGCCCAGGAAGTCGGCGAACATCAGCTCGACGACGGGGCGCATGCCTTCGGTCGCCGCCCCGATGCCGAGGCCGATGAAGGCGGTCTCCGAGATCGGCGTGTCGAGGATCCGATCCGGGCCGAAGCGCTCGAGCAGCCCGGTCGTCGAGCTGAAGATCCCGCCGTAGGCGCCGACGTCCTCGCCGAGGTAGATGACGGACGGGTCGCGCTCCATCTCCTGGGCGATGGCCTCGACCATCGCCTTGGAGGTGCTGAGACGCCGGCTCTCCGCAGGCGCAGGAGTGGTGGGGGTGTCGGTGATGGTCATCGTCGTCTCCTCAGGCGAACACGTGGTCGGTGGCCTGCGCTGGGTCGGGCAGGGGGCTGTCCTTGGCGTAGGCGACGGCGTCCTCGACGCGCTCGCTGGCCGCCGCCTTGATGCGCGCCACGGCGTCGTCGTCGACCAGCCCGGCGTCACGGAGGGCCCGCTCGTAGCGTGGGATGGGGTCCTGGGCGGGGACCTCGGCGAGCTCCGGGCGGTAGCCCTGCGCGTCGCCCTCGAAGTGGCCCCACATGCGGAGGGTGTGGACCTCGATGAGGGAGGGCCCTTGGCCAGCGCGGGCGCGCGCGACGGCGTTGCCCGCAGCCGCGTGGACCGCCTCGACGTCGTTGTCCTCCACTCGTTCACCCGGGATGCCGTAGCCCGCGGCCCGGTCGGCGTTGGACGGGATCGCCGTGCAGGCCGATTTCGGCACGGAGATGCCCCAGTCGTTGTCCTCCACCACGAAGACGACCGGCAGGTTCCAGGTCGCCGCGAGGTTGAGCGACTCGTGGAAGGCGCCTTGGTTGGCGGCCCCCTCGCCGGTGACGGCCACCACGACGCGATCCGTGCCCTGTCGTTTGAAGGCGAACGCCTGCCCGAGGGCGGGCGGGTAGCCCTCGGCGATGATGCCCGAACACGAGAAGTGGGTGTCGGGGTCGAACAGGTGCATGTGACCGCCGCGGCCGCGGCCGAGCCCGGTCTCGCGGCCGAAGATCTCGGCCGTCATCTTCCGCAGGTCCATGCCGTGGGCGATGGCGAAGTGGTGCGGTCGGTGGGTGGCGGTGACCCCGTCCTCGGTGGTCAGGTGTGCGCACACACCGGCGGCGACCGGCTCCTGGCCGGCGGACAGATGCATCTCCCCGGGGACCAGCCCCTTGCCGATGTCGAACCCCGGTCCCTTGTCGGCGTGGTACTCCCTGAGGATCGCTTCCTCATATGTCCGGGAGAGGACCATCGTCTCGTACAGCCGCACACGAGCCTCGCCATCGAGGGCCCGGGCGGATGCGGCACCGCTTGGCATCGAAACGTGCGTGTCCGTCGTCATGACGACCTCCAGTCCGGGGCTTGCCGGTGGCCGGCGCCGGCGGCGCATCGCGCCTGACCACAGCCAGCGCGGGCATCCCGGAGGCCGAACTGGCCACTCCCCACAGTAGGCACCCGCTGGAGGCAGGTCCATGCCTGTGACCGAGGCCACGGCCATCTGGCAGGCGGGCGTGACACTGCTTGGATAGCGGGAATTCGCTTCTGGCTGCGGCGTGCCGCGACCGTGGCTATGGTGCGGCCTGTGGACAGCTGGCAGAGCCGAGGCGACGGGGAGACGGTTGAGGGGCACCAGTTCGCGAACGAGGCGGAGCGGCTCGTCTGGGAGACGCTGTCGAAGCAGCAGCACGACGACTGGGTCGTGCTGCCAAACCAGCGGCTGACAACGGAGAAGAAGGACTACGAGCTGGACTTCGTCGTGCTCATGCCCGGCACAGGGGTCGTGGTCCTCGAGGTCAAGGGCGGCTCGGTCTGGGTCGACGACCTGGGCCGCTGGCGGCAGAACAACCGTCCGCACAACCTCATCTGGCCGGTGGACCAGGCCCGCGACGGCAAGTACGCGCTGCGCACCTACGTCGAGGCCGACCCGCGCTGGCGGACCTCGTCCCGCACCCGGATCCGGTGGGGGCACATGGTCGTCGTCCCGTTCACGGTCCTCGCGGACGACTTCGCGACACCGGACTGTCCCCGCTGGACGATCTCGGGACGCGGTGACCTCGGCGATCTGGCGGGCCGCATCCACGACCTCGCCGACCGTCAGGAGACGGGGCATCGGGTGCCCGACGACGGCGACATCGACCTCATCCGCGAGATCCTGACGGGGCGGAGCTTCCCGGCTCCCGACATCACCGCGCAGGCCGATGAGCGCGAGGTCGTCGCGGACCGGCTCACGCAGGAGCAGGCCGCCCTGCTCAAGGTGACTCGTCTCATCCACCGGTTGGAGGTGCGCGGTGGAGCCGGTTCCGGCAAGACGATCCTGGCCATCACGCAGGCCAAGGACCTCACGCGTGGACAGGGGGAGCGCAAGCCGCAGCGGGTCGCGCTGCTCTGCTACTCGATCGGCCTCTCGCAGTACTTCAAACGGCAGCTCGCGGGGATGCCGCGCCGGCACCGTCCCGCGTTCGCAGGCTCCTTCGAGGACCTCGCGAACGAGTGGGGCATCTCGACCGACCACGACCGCAACGACGCCGACTTCTGGGAGCGGGACCTGGCCGCGCAGATGGCCGAGGTTGCGACCGGGCTACCAGAGGGGAAGCGATTCGACGCGATCATCGTCGACGAGGCGCAGGACTTCGCCGACCACTGGTGGCACTCGCTCATGAAGGCGCTCAAGGACGAGGAGATCGGCGGGCTCTACGTCTACAGCGACGAGAACCAGCGGATCTTCGCCAGGTACGGCCAGCCCCCGGTGCCGTTGGTGCCCCTCGTGCTGGACCACAACCTGCGCAACACGCGGCAGATCGCCAGCGCCTTCGGCCCGCTCACCCCGATGCGGATGACCCTCAAGGGGGGCGATGGCCCCGAGGTCGCTGTGATGCCATGTCCGAACGACGCGGCGATCGGCCTCGCGGACGACCAGGTCGAGGCGCTCCTCGACGAGGGCTGGCGCCCAGAGCACGTCGCGTTGCTGACGATGGGCTCCCGTCATCCCGCGCAGAAGGAGCGCCAGGAGGCGGAGGGCCAGCTCGGGTACTGGCGCTCTTTCTGGGAGAACGACGACGTGTTCTACGGGCACGTCCTCGGCTGCAAGGGCCTCGAGCGCAAGGCCGTGGTGCTCTGCGTCAACACTGAGCACGCCGATCGTGGCCGGGAGAAGCTCTATGTCGGCATGTCCCGGGCGACGGACCGGCTCGTCGTCGTCGGTGATCCCGAGTTCATCCGGTCGATCGGGGGAGACGAGGTGGCCAAGCAGCTCGGCATCTGAACGCGTGAGACGCGGCGGACGCCGCTGACGTCCGGAATGTCACCCGACGAACGGCTCACCCCAGTGCTGCGCGTGACCGAGCCCTGCGAGAGGATGGGAGCGGCCGGAGCGGCCGCTCCGGCCCACGGAACCGGAGAGGGTGCTGATGATGGACTCGAACGTCACGACGGATACCACCGACCAGACCGGCACCGCACCCGACACGGCGAGCTCGGCTGAAGGTCACGAGAACGCACGGGACCGCGGCATCGTCGTGGGCTACGACGGCTCGTTCCCCTCGCAGCTCGCGCTTGACTGGGCCATCGAGACGGCCCGAGAGCGCGGACGCCCGCTGACGATCGTGCACGGCATGAACCTGGCCGGAACGCCGGGGTTCTCCGCCATGGACCTCGCCCATGCCGAGCCCGTCTACGAGCGCACGGCGCAGGAGATCGTTGCCGAGGGTGCGGAGCGGGCCAAGAAGTCGCTCGAGGTGAACCAGATCGAGACGCTGTACTGGCTCGGCAGCCCAGCCGGCCAGATCATCGAGGCATCAAGGTCCGCCGACCTCGTCGTCGTCGGCAGCCGTGGGCGGGGCCGAATCCGCAGCGGTCTGCTCGGCTCGACGTCCTACGCCGTGGCGGCCCATTCGCACTGCCCCGTCGTCATCGTCCGGGCGGCGGCGGGCGGGGACACGGACGACCTGGAGAACCTGCCCAGGCCCAACCGTCCGGACGCCGCCCACCCCGTCCTCGTCGGCAGTGACGACTCGACGCCGTCTGAGCGCGCGGTGGACGCCGCTGCTGAGGCTGCCGCTGCAACGGGGGCGAGGCTGCGTATCGTGCGGGTCGCGGAGGACCTGCACGTGAACACGAGCACGGTCATCGAGGCCGGGGCCGGAGCGCAAGGCGTCGAGGACGTCGACACGACCCTGGCCGGGGTCGGGGAGAGCCTCAACACGGTCGCCGAGCGCGTCCGCGCCGCACACCCGTCCCTCGAGGTGACGACCGAGGCCGTCCTCGGCGAGCCCGGCGCGACGCTCAGCGAGCTGGGCAAGGATGCCGGACTCGTCGTCGTCGGCTCCCGGGGCCGCGGCGGCTTCGCCGGCATGCTGCTCGGCTCGGTCAGCCATCGGGTCATCCATGACGCGGTCTGCCCGGTCATGGTCGTTCGCTGAGCGACCCTGCCAACCCGTCGACGGCCCGCCGGACAGCCGCCAGGCTGCGGGCGACATCGCGATCCGTGGTGGCCCAGTTGCTGACGGAGATCCGCAGAACCGCGCGACCCCGCCACGTCGAGCCGCTCATCCACGTCTCGCCCTCGTCGAGCACGCGGCGCACGACCTCGCGGGTCGTGGCGTCGTCGCCGAAGGACGCGCACACCTGGGTGAAGACGACGTCATTCTCCACGGTCACCCCCGGGATGGCGGCCAGTCCTGCGGCCAGGGTGGACGCCTGGTGGCACAACCCGTCGACGAGGCCCGACACTCCCGAGCGGCCGAGCGAGCGCAGGGCAGCCCATACCGTGACGGCCCGCGCGCGCCGCGACAGCTCCGGCGTCTTGTCGCTCGGCTCGCCGTGGCTGTCATGGATGAGGTAGGCGGCGTGCAGGGCCATGGCCGCCCGGAGCGCGGATGGCTGCCGGACGATGGCCAGCCCCGTGTCGTACGGCGTGTTGAGGGTCTTGTGCGCGTCGGTGGCCCAGGAGTCGGCCTCCTCGTGTCCGAGGAGCAGGTGCTCGTGACTGGGCGAGGCGGCGGCCCACAGGCCGAAGGCGCCGTCGACGTGCACCCAGGCGCCGTGTGACCGGGCCGTGGTGACCACCTCGCGCACGTCGTCGAACCCACCCGAGTGGATGTTGCCCGCCTGGGCGACGACGATGGTCGGGCGCGCACGTTCCAGGCGGTCGTCCTCGTCCAGGGCAGCGGTGAGGTCGGGCACGCTCATCCGGCCCTGTTGGTCGACGGACACGACCTCGGGCCGCCCCAGCCCGAGCAGGCGAAGGGCCAGGTCGACGGTGTCGTGCCGTTCGGCGCCGACGAGGACCCGGATCCTCGGACCGCCGGCCAGTCCGTCGGTGTCGGCGTCCCAGCCGGCGCGACGGAGCACGTCCTGGCGGGCCGCCGCGAGACACGTGAAGTTGGCCATGGTCGCGCCGGTGACGAAGCCGACGGCAGCGCCGGGCGGCAGCCCCAACAGGTCGAGCAGCCAGGCACTCGTGATGTCCTCGATGGCCGAGTTGGCCGGGGCGACGAGGCGCAGGGCCGCGTTCTGGTCCCAGGCGCTGACGAGCCAGTCCGCCGCGAGCGCGGCCGGCTGGGTGCCGCCGATGACGAAGCCGAAGAACCTGCCGCTCTGCATCGCGGTGAGTCCTGGCTCGGACGCGCCGGCGAGCAGGTCGATGACCTCGTCCGGCGATGTCGGGTCGACCGGCAGCTCGGTGCCGAGTGCGGCAGCAACGTCGTCGATGCCCGCGCGTGGGGTCACCGGCCTCGCGTCGAGCGAGTCCAGCCAGCCGAGGGCATGCTCATGGGCGCGGGCCAGTGCCGCCCGATATGTCTCGGCAGAGAGTCGTCCGTCCACCCGTCAAGTGTCAGCGCACGACGCGACTTCGGTAGGCGATTCACGACACGTTCAAGCGGTCCCGGGCCCAGCGGCATACGGCCAGGGTCGTGTCGGCGTGCTGCGGGTCAGCCGTCGAGGGAGCTGGTCAGGCGCCCAAGGGCTTCGTCCCAGCGCTCCCTGTCGCCCGGGCCGTCCTCGGCGATGCCCCGCCCCTCGTGGAAGATGTCGAGCCGCGTCCCGTCACCCTCGCGCTTGAGCTGGAGGTCGACGATGCTGAGCGGCCCGTCCTCGTGGGGATGCCAGGAGACGCGGATCTGTTCCAGAGGATGGTAGCTGCGCAGGACGCCACACGGTCCGTCCGCGCTGTGCCAGGGCTCACCCTTCGTGGC
>DASUQN010000455.1:0-6694 GCA_036280515.1 Intrasporangium sp.
CTGGCGATGCGTCCCATCGCCGAGCAGGCCGAGATCCCGATGATCTCGCTGGCCGCGAACCAGGCGATCGTCGACGGCAGCACGTGGGTCTTCAAGACCGCGCAGAACGACCGGGTCGTCCTGGAGAAGCTGGTCGACGACATGACCGCCAAGGGCTACAAGAGGATCGCACTCGCCCGCGACGCCTCCGGCTTCGGCGAGGGAGTGGCCGAGATGCTCGCCGAGATCGGCGGGCCCTCGGGCATCACCGTCGTCGCAACCGAGAAGTTCGCGCCCGACGCGACCGACTTCACCGCACAGATGGTCAAGATCCGTGACTCGAACCCGGACGCCACCCTCATCTGGGGCATCCCGCCGGCCGCCGGCCTGGCCCAGAAGGCGTACCGTCAGCTCGGCATCGACGCGCCCGTCTACCAGTCACACGGCATCGGCAACCAGGCCTTCCTCGACACGGCGGGGGACTCGGCCAACGGCCTGCTCGCCCCGCTCGGGCGCATGCTCGTCGCCGACCAGCTCGCGGAGAACGACCCGCAGAAGCCCGTCGTCACGAAGTTCATCGCGGACTTCAAGGCCAAGTACGGCCAGAACCCGTCGACCTTCGCCGGGCATGCCTATGACGGCTTCATGATCGCGGTCGAGGCACTCAAGACGGCTGGTACCGACAAGGCCAAGCTGCGCGACACGATCGAGAAGATCTCGAACTGGCCAGGCGTCAGTGGCGTGTTCACCATGACGCCCGAGGACCACTCGGGTCTGACGAAGGAGGCCCTCGTCATGGTGGAGGTCAAGGACGGGACCTGGGCGGTCGCCGGTAGCTGATGAGCGACTTCCTCCAGCTCGTCTTCTCGGGCCTGGCCCAAGGGGCGATCTACGGCCTCGCGGCCCTCGGCTTCGTCGCCGTCTTCTCGGTGCGGGAGATCGTCAACCTGGTCCAGGGTGAGTACTCAGCGCTCGCCGGGCTCACGGCCATCAGTGTCGTGGGCACCGGCCTGCCGCTGTTCGTCGCCGCCGCCGTTGCGGTGGTCGTCGTCGTCCTCGTCGCCGTCGCGCTCGAGCGGCTGACCATCGCACCGATCAAGCGGATGACACCGCTGCTGTCGATCATCCTCACCCTCGGCGTCTCCACCGCTGTCAAGGCGGCGATGCTGCTCATCTGGGGCCCCGAGGCGCTTCGCCTCCAGCCCTTCCCCGGGTCCGACGTCACGATCGGCGGGGTGAGCATCCGGGCCCAGGAGCTCTGGATCCTCGGGACGGCTGCGGTCCTCGGCTTCCTCGTCGTGCGGTTCTACGAGCACACCCTGCAGGGCAAGGCGCTCCGGGCGTGCGCGGAGCAGCCCACCGCCGCCCGGCTCGTCGGCATCTCACCGCGCACGGCGACGATGGTCGCCTTCGCGATCGCGGGGCTCGTCGGGGCGACGGCCGGTGTCGTCGCGGCGCCGATCTACCTCGCGTCCTGGACCTCCGGTCTGACGCTCGGGCTCAAGGGCTTCGTCGCGGCCACGCTGGGCGGACTCGTGTCCTTCCGGGTCGCCATGCTCGGCGGCCTCATGCTCGGTGTCCTCGAGAACCTCGTCGCCGGCTACATCGCCTCCGGCTACCGCGACGCGGTCGCGTTCGTGGTGCTCCTCCTCGTGCTCTTGATCCGACCCCAAGGGCTGGCGCTCAAGGAAAGCGGGGTGCGCGTGTGACCGCCGTGTCGGGCCGGGGCCCACTCCGCCGTATGCCGCTCACGTCCTCGAGTTGGGGCCGCTGGGTCCCCTTCGTCCTCCTCGCGGTCGCCCTCGTCGTCTTCCCGCTCGTCGCGTCGACTGCCGTCGTCAACGTCGGGGTCTACGCGCTCATCTACGGCCTGGCCGCCATCGGGCTGTCCCTCCTCATGGGGCTCGCCGGGCAGGTCAGCCTCGGCCACGCGGCCTTCTTCGCGGTCGGCGCCTACACCCAGGCGCTGCTCGTGACCAAGGCCGGCTGGTCGATGTGGCCGGCCGCAATCGTCGCGACCATGGCCGCGATGGTCGTGGCGTTGCTCGTGGGCCTTCCCCTGCTCCGACTGCGCGGGCACTTCCTCGCCCTCGCCACGCTGGGTCTCGGGATCATCGTCACGATCGTCGTGCGTGAGCTCGAGATCACCGGCGGCACGTCAGGGCTCTACGGGATTCCCAAGCCGGAGTTCGGCGGTCGTCTCTACAACTCCGCGCAGGAGTACTTCTGGCTTCTCGCACCCTTCGTCGTCATCGGAATGCTCCTTGCCACCAACCTCGTGCGCAGCCGGATGGGGCGGGCGCTCGGGGCGGTGAACGACTCCGAGGTGGCCGCGGAGTGCCTTGGTGTCGACACCTTCGCGCTGCGCCTTCGGGTCTTCGTCCTCGCCGCCGGGTACGCCGGTCTCGCCGGCGTCTTCTACGCCCACTGGCTCGGCGTCGTCTCACCGGAGGCGGCCGGATTCGAGCTGAGCGTCGAGCTGCTCCTCATGGTCGTGCTCGGTGGCCTCGGGAGCGTCTGGGGTGCGCTGACCGGCGCCGTCGCCGTCAGCGTCATGGACGAGGGGGCGAGGGACCTCATCACCGCGCTCATCCCGGGTGCGAGCGGCGAGGTGCAGCTGCTCGCGTTCGGCGTCGTCCTCGTCCTCGTCATCATTCTCGTGCCAGGCGGCCTCGCCCAGCTCTGGCACCAGCTCACCGCGGCGCGAACTGCACACTCGACCGAGACGGCGGCGCGAACTGCACACTCGACCGAGTCCACCCCTTCGTCGAGTGTGCAGAGCACGCCCACGACCGGCAGCCGGCTGGCCGGGCTGCTGGAGGGGGCCGACCTGCCAGAGCGGGGCTCGCCGCTGCTCGTCGTGCGGGACCTGACGAAGCGGTACGGCGGTGTCATCGCACTCGACCACGTCGACCTCGACGTCGCAGCGGGCGAGATCGTCGCGCTCATCGGGCCCAACGGCGCGGGCAAGACGACGGCCTTCAACATGATCAGCGGGGTGCTGCCACCCACATCGGGGACGGTGACCCTTCGCGGTCAGCAGGTCCAGGGCCAGCGACCGCACGTCGCCGCGTCCATGGGGGCCACCCGGACGTTCCAGAACCTCCAGGTCTTCAGCAGCGCCACCGTCCTCGGCAACGTCAAGGTCGCTCGCCACCTCCGCAGCCGGGCCGGGATCCTTCGCGGACTGGCGGGACTGGCCCGACGCGAGGAACGCAGCGTCGACGCCGCCGCGCGGGAGGCCCTGGATGCGTTGGGCCTCGCCGAGCATGCGGACCGCCCGGTCGCCGACCTGCCCTTCGGCATGCAACGCCAGGTCGAGATCGCGCGGGCGCTCGCGCTGGGTCCGGCCCTCGTCATGCTCGACGAGCCGATGGCCGGGCTCTCCGGACCCGAGCGCACCAGCCTGTCGGAGCTGCTCCGTGAGGCCAGCCGTGCCGGCGTCGCGGTGCTCATCGTCGAGCACGACGTCGAAGCGGTCCTCGCGCTCGCCGATCGGGTCGCCGTCCTCGATGACGGCCGACTCATCGCCATCGGCGGGCCGGACGAGATCCGCAACGACCCGGCCGTCATCGCCGCCTACCTCGGCGTCGCCGCCGAGGACGAGAACCTCGTCCGACAGGCGGCCGCGCGGGTCGAGGGCGAGGTGAAGGCATGAGCACCCCCGCTCCGAACCGGGCCGGGACAGCGCGGAACCCGACCCCAGCGGCCGGCGGCCTGCGTGTGGAAGGGCTGCGAGCGGCATACGACCGCCTCGAAGTGCTCCATGACGTCACCGTCACCGTCGATCCCGGCGAGCTGGTCGCCGTCGTCGGAGCCAACGGCGCCGGCAAGTCGACCCTGCTGCGGTCCGTCTCGGGACTGCTCCGCCCCACGGCCGGCACCGTGACGCTGGGGGGCGAGGACGTCACGCGGCTCGGCGCCGAGCAGATCGCCGCCCGCGGGCTGACCCACGTGCCGGAGAACCGTCTCGTCTTCCCGTCACTCACGGTCGAGGACAACCTCGCCCTCGGTGGGTGGGTCCGCATGCGGGACAAGGGGTACGCCGCTCGGCGGGCTGCCGCTCTCGAGCTCTTCCCGCGCCTCGCGGACCGGATCAACCTGCCCGCCGGGGCGCTGTCGGGAGGCGAGCAGCAGATGCTGGCCATGGCTCGTGCGCTCATGGCCGACCCCTCCGTGATCGTGCTCGACGAGCCGAGCCTGGGGCTGGCGCCGAAGGTCGTCGGCGAGATCGTCTCGGCCCTGGCCCACCTGCGCGACGACCGCGGGCTTGCGGTCCTGCTCGTCGAGCAGAACGTGCGGGCCGCCTTCCTCGTCGCCGACCGGGTCGTCGTCATGGACCGCGGGAAAGTCGTCGCCGAGGGGACACCGGCCGAGCTCGCGAGGGACGATCGGGTCCGCCGCGCCTACCTCGGCGGGGGCACGACGTCCTCGAGCGCCATTCTCGACGTGGTCGAACCCGAGACCAAGGAGGAGTCATGACAGCGGAGTCGAGCAAGCCGTTCGCCTCGTCCGCAGACCTCGACGAGAAGGTCGAGACCGTGGAGGTGCTCGGCGACGGCGTCTATGCCCTGACGGCGGAAGGTGACCCGAACGTCGGCGCCATCGAGGGCGAGGACTTCCTGGTCTGCTTCGACGTCCGGGCGACGCCGGCCGCGGCCCGCGAGTGGCTGGCCAAGCTGCGGGAGCACACCGACAAGCCGGTGCGCCATGTCGTGCTCTCCCACTACCACGCCGTGCGCGTGCTCGGGGCCAGCGCATTCGGGGCAGAGGAGATCATCGCCCACGAGTCGACCCGGCGCCTCATCGACGAGCGGGGGGAACAGGACTGGCAGAGCGAGTTCGGTCGGATGCCAAGGCTCTTCAAGCACCCAGAGGAGATCCCTGGACTGACCCACCCGACCATCACCTTTGCCGACGAGCTGTGGATTCCGCTCGGGGGCAAGCGTGGCGATCTCATCCTGCGCTGGTGCGGCCGCGGCCACACCGAGGGTGACGTGGTCGCTTGGTTGCCCGAGCAGGGCGTCCTCTTCGCCGGCGACCTCGTCGAGTCGCACGCCGCCCTCTACACGGGTGACGCCTTCCATCGCGACTGGGCGACCCACACCCTCGATGCCGTGGCATCGTTCCGGGCCGAGGCACTCGTCGGTGGCCGTGGCGCCGTTGCCCGCGGACGCGATGCGGTCGACGCGGCCGTCGCCCAGACGCGGCACTTCCTCGAGGTGCTCATGGGCCAGGTCACGCAGGTCCACCGCGGGGGCGGCACGCTCAAGGACGCCTTCGACGCCGCCCACGCCGCGCTCGTCGACGAGTACGGCCGCTGGCCGATCTTCGAGCACTCCCTCCCCTTCGACGTCTCCCGCTTCTGGGACGAGCTGAACGGGATCGAACGACCGGTCATCTGGACGGCCGAGCGGGACCGCGAGGTGTGGGACCAACTCCAACGATGAGCGTCCTCGTCCTCGGGGCCGGGCCCGTCGGCCAGACCGCTGCCCTTGCCCTGGCCAGGTGGGGCATCCCGGTCGTGGTGCTCGACCAGCGGCCGGGTCGGGAGCTCGTCGGGTCGAAGGCGATCTGCCAACAACGCGACGTCCTGGACTTCTGGTCCGAGCTCGGCGCCCGGGCGATCGCCGACGAGGGCCTGACGTGGTCGCGCGCCCGCACCTTCTACGGGGACGAGGAGCTCTTCGTCGTCGAGCTGAGCGATCCGGGGCGCTCGCCGTTCCCACCGTTCGTCAACATCTCCCAGGCCCGGACGGAGGAGGTGCTTGACGAGGCGATCGCCTGCCAGCCGCTCATCGACGTGCGGTGGTCGCACCGCATCACGGGGATCGCCCAGTCGTCCACGTCGGTGACGGTGCGGTGCGAGACTCCCGACGGGAGGGTCGAGGTGACGGGTGACTACGCGGTCGCCTGCGCCGGCGCCCGGGCCACCGACATCCGGACCATGCTGGGTGTCGACTTCGAAGGGACGTCGTTCAGCGACGCCTTCCTCATCTGCGACATCGCGGCGACCCTGCCCGGCTGGGAACAGGAGCGCCGGTTCTACTTCGACCCAGTGTGGAATCCCGGTCGCCAGGTGCTGATCCACCCGTGCCCACACGGCCTCTACCGGATCGACTGGCAGGTGGAACCGGACTTCGACCTCGATGCCGAGCGCTCGTCGGGGCGGCTCGATCACCGCATCCGGCAGATCATCGGCGACTCGCCATATTCGGTCGACTGGTCGTCGGTCTACCACTTCCATGCGCGGATCGCGTCTCGCTTCCGGGCCGGGAGGGTGCTCCTGGCCGGGGACCTGGCCCACCTCGTGGCACCGTTCGGGGCGCGCGGCCTCAACTCCGGCGTCCCCGATGTCGAGAACGCTGCGTGGAAGATCGCCTGGACCATGCGCGGCTGGGCTGGACCGGGGCTGCTCGAGACCTACGAGACGGAGCGGCGGGCTGCAGCGGTCGAGAACCTCGAGGTGACGACGGCGACGATGGACTTCCTCGCGCCACACTCGCCTGAGGCCAGGGCACGCCGGGTCGAGGTGCTCGAGGCGGCTCGACACGAGGTCGCGGCGAGGGCCCACGTCGACTCGGGCCGCCTCTCCGAGCCCTTCTGGTACGTAGACTCTGCGCTGACCACTGCCGCTCCCGACCGGAGGTGGCCGGGGCGGCCCCCACGAGGCGCGCCGCCAGAACCCGTGCCCGGCGTGATCCTGCCTGATGCT
>DASUQN010000456.1:0-2065 GCA_036280515.1 Intrasporangium sp.
ATCCTGCTCGGCACGATCTGGACGTTCAACATGTTCCCGATCATCTTCCTCGTGAGCCGAGGTGGGCCCGGTGGCACGACCGACATCCTCGTGACGGGCGCCTACAAGGCTGCCTTCGAGGGCATCCGGGACTACTCCCTCGCCGCGACGTACGGCGTGCTCATCCTCTCGATCCTCATCGTCTACTCCATCGGCTATCGCTACTTCCTGCGCAAGCAGGGAGAGGTGTGGTGATCATGAGCAAACCCCGCCCCCGCGGACAGCGGTCCCCCCTGGCCAGCATCGGCATCCATGCCACGCTCCTCCTCACGACCTTCATCGCCGTCTTCCCCGTCGTGTGGATCGCCTTCACCTCGATCAAGCCGAAGGACAAGATCGGGTCGCTGGCGCTGATCGACGAGCCGACCCTGGACAACTACCGCAACCTGCTCACCAACACCGACTTCCTCATCTGGTTCCGCAACTCGGTGGTCGTCGCGACGTTCACGATGATCTTCGGGGTGGCGATGGCGGCAACGGCCGGGTACGCGATCTCGCGCTACAACTTTCCCGGTAAGCGGCCGCTGATGTGGACCTTCCTCGTCACCCAGATGTTCCCGGTGGCGATCCTCATCGTGCCGATCTACGCGATCATGTCGAGGCTGGGCCTGATCAACACCCACGTGTCCCTCGTCATCGCCTACTGCACCGTCGCCGTGCCCTTCTGCACGTGGATGCTTCGGGGGTACTTCGACACGATTCCCAAGGACCTCGACGAGGCGGCCTCGGTTGACGGGCTCGGTCCCTACGGCACCTTCTGGCGGGTCGTGCTGCCGCTCGCGCGCCCCGGCCTGGCCGTGACGATGTTCTACACCTTCCTCACTGCCTGGGGCGAGGTCGCCTACGCCAGCGCCTTCATCAACACCAACGACAAGTTCACGCTCGCCTACGGCCTCCAGACCTTCGTCCCGAAACCCCCGACGCTGCCGCTCTGGGACCTGATGACCCCGGCCGCGATCCTCATCGTGATCCCCGCCGGCATCGTCTTCTTCTTCGCGCAGAAGCACCTCGTCGCCGGCCTCACCGCCGGTGGCACCAAGGGCTGATCGAGATGACACTCGACCACCCCGCGGAGGCGGGTGTCCGGTGGACCAACCCAGCGGCATACGACATGATCAAGAGGCCCCACCCCGCGGGCACCTTTACAACGGATCGTCCGGCACGTTCCTGCCGGTGAAGGAAAGGCAAAGACGCCAATGGCAACAGTGACGTTCGACAACGCGACCAAGACCTATCCGGGCAACCCGAAGCCCTCGGTCGACAAGCTCAACATCGACATCGCGGACGGTGAGTTCCTCGTCCTCGTCGGCCCGTCCGGCTGCGGCAAGTCCACCGCGCTCCGGATGCTCGCCGGCCTCGAGGAGGTCAACGCCGGCCGCATCCTCATCGGCGAGCGCGACGTGACGAACCTGTCCCCCAAGGACCGCGACGTCGCGATGGTGTTCCAGAACTACGCCCTCTACCCGCACATGTCGGTCGCCGACAACATGGGCTTCGCGCTCAAGATCGCCGGGGTCGACAAGGCCGAGATCCGCAAGCGCGTCGAGGAGGCCGCGAAGATCCTCGACCTCTCCGAGTACCTCGAGCGCAAGCCGAAGGCACTCTCCGGTGGCCAGCGCCAGCGCGTCGCCATGGGGCGCGCCATCGTCCGCTCCCCGCAGGTCTTCCTCATGGACGAGCCGCTGTCGAACCTCGACGCCAAGCTGCGCGTCCAGACCCGCACCCAGATCGCGTCGCTGCAGCGCCGGCTGGGCGTCACGACCGTCTACGTCACGCACGACCAGGTCGAGGCCATGACCATGGGCGACCGCGTCGCCGTCCTCAACGCGGGCGTCCTGCAGCAGGTCGACAGCCCGCGGCAGATGTACGACCACCCGACCAACGTATTCGTGGCCGGCTTCATCGGCTCCCCCGCGATGAACCTGCTGGACGCCCCCGTCGTTGACGGTGGAGTCGACGTCGGCGGCCATGTCGTCCCCGTCGAGCGGGACCTGCTCAAGGACGCCGGCTCGCACGTCACCATCGG
>DASUQN010000457.1:0-5131 GCA_036280515.1 Intrasporangium sp.
GCGTGATGGTCGTGGCCGCCATCGAGGCGAGCAAGACCAGGGCATGACCATCCCGGGCGATGAACCGGTCGGCCGCCCACGCGCCTCCCAGTCCGCCGAGGGCGCCAACCGCGAGAAGGGTGCTGAAGCCGACAGCGTTCAGGTCGAGTCGAACGTCCGTGTAGAGGACGAAGATCGCGAACCACGCACTGTCCGCGAGGGCGACGAATGCGGCTGCGAGGGCCAACGTCCGCAGGGTGCGATGCCGGCCTAGCCAGGCGAGTCCAGCCCTCACGCCGGAGGCGATCGCCTCGTCGGGCTCATCGCCGGGGGTCGCGAAGGTCAGGAGCGCGGCGGGAACGCTGAGCACCAGCAGAATGCCGATCGCGAGCGAAGCACTGTTGGCGACGAAGGGAAGCGCCGCGCCCATGGCGAACAGCACGCCACCGACCAACGGACCGACGAACTCGTTGCCCGCGACCTCTCCGGCGACGAGCCGACTGTTCGCGCGCTGGAGCAGCGCCGGGCTGACCAGGCGCGGGATGACGGTCTGCGCAGCCGTGTCGCGCACGGTCTCCCCCACGCCGAGGACAAAGGCAACCACAGCGACGAGCGAGACACTCGCGACACCGCCGACGAGCGCAACGACCAGGATGATGAGCACCGAGATCCGCACGGCGTCGCTGATGACCAGCAGCGCGCGGGCTCCCCTCCGATCGGCCAAGGAGCCGGCAGGCAGGACGGTCACGAGCCACGGCAGGGTTGCGACCGCGGCGACGAACCCGACTGCCGCCGGGCTGTTGGTCAGGGAGGCGGCGAGCAGAGGAAATGCGGCGAGGCGGATGCCGTCGCCCACGTTGACGAGGACCGCCGCACACCAGAACCGCCAGAACGGCGCGCCCAGGGCCATGCTCGACGGTACCCCGGTGTCAGACGTCGAGCCTGACCGTGGCGGAGGCCACGAGGATGCCCACTGAAAAGGCGAGGAGGATCAGCACGTCGAGGGTCCGGGATCGGACGTTGAGGCCCCCGGCCTTGCGAGCCGGTCGCGCGAGCAGACGCACGACGGCGCCGAACAGGAACGCCGCGGACAGGATCCGGCCGCCCCAGCGAACGTCGCCGAAGGCCATCATCAGCGTGCCGACCGCGCCCGCGACGGCGACGACGTACCACCAGCTGAGGACGACGAACCCGCTACCGCGCCACTGCACTGGCCCCCACCTCGGCCGCCTGGACGATGTTGGTCAGCAGCAGCGCTCGCGTCATCGGGCCGACACCACCGGGGTTTGGGCTGATCCAGCCCGCGACCTCGGCCACGTCCGGCGCGACGTCCCCGGCAATCTTGCCATCGACGCGGCTCACGCCCACGTCGAGCACCGCGGCACCCGGTTTGACCATGTCCTTCGTGATGATCCCGGGGACTCCGGCCGCCGCGATGACGATGTCGGCCTGGCGCACCTCGCCGGCCAGGTCCTTCGTCCCGGTGTGGCACAGCGTGACGGTGGCGTTCTCCGACTTGCGGGTGAGGATCAGGCCGAGCGGCCGACCAACCGTGAGACCACGGCCGACGACGACGACCTTGGCACCGGCGATCTGGACGCCGAAGCGGCGCAGCAGCTCGATGCACCCCATCGGCGTGCAGGGCAGCGGTGCCGGGCGGCCGAGGACGAGCCAGCCGAGGTTGGTCGGGTGGAGGCCGTCCACGTCCTTCTCCGGGGACACCCGGGAGAGGAGGGCCATCTCGTCGAGGCCCGTCGGCTGCTGGACGAGGAAGCCAGTGCACGCTGGGTCCGCGTTGAGCTCGTCGATGACGGCCTCGGCCTCGGCCTGCGACGCGGTCGCGGGCAGGTCGCGCCGGATGCTGACGATGCCGATCTCGGCGCAGTCCCGGTGCTTCGCATTGACGTACCACTGGCTGCCCGGGTCGTCGCCGACGAGCACGGTGCCAAGGCCGGGGACGATCCCTCGCTTCCGAAGGGATTCCACCCGTTCCTTCAACTCCGTCTTGATCGACGCGAGGGTTGCCTTGCCATCGAGGATCCGTGCCGCCACGCCCGCAATCCTGCCACGCGCGGCCGGGCCGATCGACGCGGCTGGGGCCAGCGAGGCACCCAGAGCCGTTCTCCCCGATTGGCAGGGGTGATCGCGCGGGGCGCCCAACTGTGCCACGACGCAAGGCAGCTCGCGCGCGGAAGCGAGCTCAGCGGCATACACGAAAGGGGTGTATCTGCCCGGCCCCGAAGGTCTCTGGACGGTTGCTCTCCGGGACACACGTTTGCCCGGAGCGAACCAGGGAGGGAAAGACAGTATGAGTGCACTCCACCGGACCGTGCGACGGGCCGGCACAGTCCTGGCCGCAACCGCTGCCATCACGCTCGCCGGCTCCACCATGGCCTCGGCGCACCACTGCTACAAGAACGAGTGGCAGGCTGCGGCCCACGAACAGCTCTCCAACGGTCGAACGGCGTGGATGCCGCTCAGCGACCTCGGGACGGCGTTCCTCATCGGCCCCGACTACGCGCAGCAGTGCGGCTACGTCGCTGACGACGTCGTCGAGCAGTGGATGGCGGCGAACGATGTCGACACGGAGCCGCTCATTCACATGCGGGCGACGGTCGGCGGCGGAGCGCTCTACAACTCCGGGAAGGAACCGAAGCCGTTCAGCTACCTGGACGACGAGGACTTCGGGATGTTGACCATGGGCATCGTCGAAGGCATGGCGACGTGCGCGCCCGACTGGGAGATGCCGATGGAGTGAACGGCGGGTCACTGACCTGACGGGCCGTGCCAACGAGGGTTGGCACGGCCCTTCACCATGCCGGCTGGTCGCGGGTCAGCGGAGCTGGCTGATCGCCGACTTGAACTCCCGCTGGGCGGCGAGCCGCATCGTGGCGAAGGACCCGTCCGCGACCGGCGACGCCGCATCCCCAGCCATCTCGCGAACCATGAGGATCACGCGCAGCATCTCTCCGACCTGCTCCTGGGGCAGCTCCGCGGCCAGGATCGGCAGCTCCTCGTTCTCCTCCGCCTCGGCGTGGTCACGGAGGCTGCGCTCGAGCTGGTCCAGCGCGACGAGGAACTCATCGTCGGATGGCGTCGCACCGACGGGCTGGGCCTCGCCGGTCCCCTCGGGATGATCGTTGAGGCGGGCGAGTCGCTCGACGATCTCCGCAGCCTCCCGCTCCTCGTCGAGGCGCTCCCTCGTCGAGTCAGTGACCCAGGCATTGTGGATGGCCACCTCCTCGGCCGCCTCGTGGACGGCGAGGTAGCGGAGCAGTCGCTGCAAGGGGGGCTGGCGCTCGTCGGCCGAGGCATGACGAAGGGAGGCGATGAGCAGCCAGAGGTGCTGGTGTTCGGCGTTCAGCGCGGAGCGGATCTCGTGCAGGGTGGCGACACGGGCCTCCATCGGGATCACCTTCGGCAGTCGGAAACGAGGAGTTCCTCCGGCGACCCCTACCCCTGCCATCGGTGAGGTAACGGCTCTGCACCGCGCCGCGCCGCCTCCCGCGCGCGATCCTCAGGCCGGCACCACGTCCGTCAGTGCGACGCCGGGGTCGGCGAGGCGGGCCCGGTCGACCGGGGTGCGGTCGCGGACGAGGGCCTGGACCGCGTCCATCGTGTCCCACACGTTGACATGCATTCCGGCGAGGACCCGGACCCCGTCGCCCTCGGGCACCACCCAGAAGGCCATGAACTCGTTGCTCGAGGGATCGCCCCGGAGGACCACCTCGGCCTCCGTGTCGCGGGGCACGTAGCCGGCGTACTCGAGCCCCACGTCGTACTGGTCGGAGAAGAAGAACGGGATCGGCCCGTAGTGCACGTCCTTGCCGACGATCGACTGGCCCGCTGCGTAGCCGCCGTCCTGCGCGTTGGCCCAGTGCTCGACGCGCAGGCGGGTGTCGAGCGTTGGGTTGTACCAGTTCGCGACGTCGCCGGCGGCGTAGACGCCCTCGGCCGAGGCGCGCAGCGCCTCGTCGACGACAATCCCGTTGTCGACCTCGAGGCCGGCGTCCTCCGCAAGCCGCGTGTTCGGCCGGATGCCGACGCCGATCACCACGGTGTCGGCGGGCAGGCGCTCACCGCTGCTCGTCACGACTGCGGTGACCTTGCCGTCCTCTCCCTCGAGACGCTCGACGCCCTCGCCCAGACGCAGGGTCACCCCGTGGCTGCGGTGCAGGTCCGCGAACCAGGTGCCGATCTGCTCGCCGACCACGCCGGACAGGGGAGCCGACTGCGGCTCGATGATGGTCACCTCGGCGCCGTGGTGCCGGGCGGCCGCCGCGACCTCCAGGCCGATCCACCCCGCGCCGATGATGACCACGTCGCTCCCCGCGACGAGACGCGCGCGGATCTTCTCAGAGTCGGTCATCGAACGGAGGTAGAAGACGTCGGCCAGGTCGGTCCCGGGCACGTCGAGCTTGCGCAACCCCGAGCCGGTGGCGATCAGCACCGTGCCGTAGCCGAGCTCGCTGCCGTCCGACAACGTCACGATGCGACCGGCCGGGTCGAGCCGGTCCGCCGCCACGCCGAGCCGCAGGTCAACGTGGTTGTCGTCGTACCACTCGCGAGGGTGCGTGAAGGCGACGTCCTCGGGGTCGTTGCCGAGCATGACGCCCTTGGACAACGGCGGGCGCTCATAGGGCAACCGGTTCTCCTTGGCGACCAGTACGACCGGCGTCTCCAGGTCGCTCTCCCGGATTGCTTCGATGGCGCGGGCGGCAGTCAGGCCGCCCCCGATGATGACGATGGGCTGGCTGTTGCTCATGGGGCCCACTCTCCCCCACCTACCTATCTTGGTCGAGTGCCCTGTTCGTGTCGCCAGAGCCTGTCGTCTTACCCGCCGGGCACTCACGGCTGCGCCAGTTGGGTGCCGGCCCAGCGGCATACGCCATGACTTTGACGGAGAACTGAACGCGCGTTTAGCATGTTGTACATGAATTCAGCGAGCCGTCCTGCGGTCGAGGACCTCACCACCCGCGCCCGGATCCGCGAGGCGGCCATCCGTCGCTTTGCCGCGGACGGGATGGAGGCGCCGCTCCGCGCCATCGCCGCCGACGTCGGGGCCAGCCCGGCGCTGATCCTGCACCATTTCGGCTCGCGCGCCGGCCTCCGAGGGGCCTGTGACCAATGGGTGCTCGCCCAGATCCGAGAG
>DASUQN010000458.1:0-11960 GCA_036280515.1 Intrasporangium sp.
GATCCGCGCGTTCGGGAGGGCGAAGCGCTTGCCGGGCGTCCCCGCACCGAGCAGGAACTGGCCCATCGAGGCCGCGAACCCCACTGCGAGAGTCGACACGTCGTTGGGGATGACGCGCATCGTGTCGTAGATCGCAAGGCCCGCGGTGACGGAGCCACCCGGACTGTTGATGTAGAGGCTGATGTCGGCTCGGGGGTCGCGGGCGGACAGCAGGAGGAGCTGGGCGGTGATCCGGTTCGCGATCGGGTCGTCCACCTCGGCCCCGAGGACGATGATGCGCTCGGCGAGCAGCTGCATGGCGAGCTGCTCGTCGAGCATCACGGGTGCTCTGGTCTCTGTCGTCATGAACCCAGCGTCCGCCACCGCCGCCGCCAGCGAGGTGTCTCTCTGCCCCAAGCGGATTCGCCACAGGCGAAGCACCTTCTTGCCGTATGCCGCTGAGCTCGCTCCCGAGGTCCGTGCCGTCCCAGCCCTCCCGCCCCGGGCAGCCCGTCGGTAACGTGCCCACATGCACCTCCGGCCCCGCGGGCTTTCGGGGGGTGCACGGGGGGCGGAGCCCCCCGTGGGTCGGCATACGGGCTGATTGCTTTGCGAGGAAGGGACACGGATGGAAACGGACGTCGTCGTCGTGGGGGCCGGCCTTGCCGGTCTCGTCGCCACCGCGGAGCTCGCCGACGCTGGGAAGCAGGTCGTGCTCGTCGACCAGGAGGGTGAGCAATCCCTTGGGGGACAAGCGTTCTGGAGCTTCGGCGGGCTCTTTCTGGTCGACAGCCCCGAGCAGCGACGCATGGGCATCCGCGACAGTCTCGAGCTCGCTACGCAGGACTGGATGGGCAGCGCCGCCTTCGACCGCGAGGAGGACCTGTGGCCGCGACGGTGGGCGGAGGCCTACCTCAACTTCGCGGCGGGCGAGAAGCGGTCGTGGCTCCACCAGCAGGGACACCGCCTCTTCCCCGTCGTGGGCTGGGCCGAGCGGGGGGACGGCCGCGCCGACGGCCACGGCAACTCGGTGCCGCGCTTCCACATCACGTGGGGCACGGGCCCCGGCCTCGTCGAGCCCTTCCTGCGGCGGGTGAGGGATGGAGTCGCGCGGGGGCGGGTGACCCTCGCCTTCCGGCGCCGGGTGGACGAGCTGCTCGTCACGACCGGCACTGTCACCGGTGTGCGCGGCAGGGTGCTGGCGCCCGACGACGCTCCCCGGGGCAGGGCGACGAACCGGGACGAGGTCGGTGACTTCGAGATCACCGCGCAGGCCGTCATCGTCACGAGCGGCGGCATCGGCGGCAACCACGACCTGGTCCGGCGAGTCTGGCCAGAGCGCCTCGGGACTCCGCCGGCACGGATGGTCGCGGGGGTGCCGGCGCACGTCGACGGCCGCATGCTCCAGATCACCCAGGAGGCCGGGGGACGCCTCATCAACCCGGACCGCATGTGGCACTACACCGAGGGCCTGCGCAACTGGGACCCGATCTGGGAGAACCACGGCATCCGGATCCTGCCCGGCCCCTCGTCGCTGTGGCTCGACGCGCGGGGGCGCCGGCTGCCCGCTCCGTACTTCCCGGGCTTCGACACCCTGGGGACGCTGCGTCACATCATGTCGACGGGCTACGACTACTCGTGGTTCGTCCTGACGCAGAAGATCATCGAGAAGGAGTTCGCCCTGTCCGGGTCCGAGCAGAACCCGGACCTGACCGGCAAGGACGTGCGCCAGGTGCTCGGACGGGTCCGGCCGGGGGCGCCGGGGCCCGTGGAGGCGTTCAAGCGGCACGGCGAGGACTTCGTCGTCGCCACGGGTCTCGGCGAGCTGGCCCGCAAGATGAACTCCCTCGTCGGCGAGGACCTCATCGACGAGGAGTCGCTCCGGCGCACCGTCGTGGCCCGTGACAACGAGATGGACAACGCGTTCTCCAAGGACGCCCAGGTCACGGCGCTCCGTGGGGCGCGAAACTACCGTGGCGACAAGCTGATTCGCGTGGCGTCACCGCACAAGATCCTCGACCCGAAGGCAGGGCCGCTCATCGCCGTCCGCCTGAACATATTGACACGCAAGACGCTCGGGGGCCTCGAGACGGATCTGTCCGCCCGCGTCCTGACGGAGGGCGGCGAGACACTGCCGGGTGTCTATGCGGCGGGCGAGGTGGCGGGCTTCGGCGGGGGCGGCATGCACGGCTACAACTCCCTCGAGGGCACGTTCCTCGGCGGGTGCCTGTTCAGCGGGCGGACCGCCGGTCGTGCCGCTGCCGCAGCGCTGTAGCCCCCCGACCCCCGACCCCAACCCGCAAACACACCCGCTCATCGCGTGCCCGGGCCTGGTGCAGCAGGAGCCAGCAGCCGACAAGCGGGTGTGTCGCAGGACCGGCCGTGGGTCATGATGGAGCGCATGGCAGAGGGGGCGCGCCCGTGGGTGCTGCACGTCGATCTCGACCAGTTCATCGCGGCGGTCGAGGTCCTGCGCCGCCCCGAGCTCGCCGGCAAGCCCGTCATCGTCGGTGGGCGTGGTGACCCGACCGAGCGAGCCGTCGTGTCCACCGCGTCCTACGAGGCGCGCCAGTTCGGCGTCGGCTCGGGGATGCCGCTCCGGCTCGCAGCCCGCAAGGCGCCTGACGCGATCATCCTGCCGGTGGACGCGGATGCCTACAACGCCGCCTCCGAGCAGGTGATGGCCACCCTCCGGGGGCTCGCGAGCGAGCACGGCCCTGTCGTCGTCGAGGTCCTTGGCTGGGACGAGGCGTTCGTCGGCGTGACGACGGCCGACCCGGAGGCCCTGGCCCGCGAGGCGATGGCTGCGGTGCTCGAGGCCACGGACCTGTACTGCTCGGTCGGCATCGGGGACAACAAGATCCGCGCGAAGATCGCGACCGGCTTCGGCAAGCCACGAGGTGTCTTCCGCCTGACCAAGGACAACTGGCTCGAGGTCATGGGGGACCGCCCCACGATCGCCCTGTGGGGTGTCGGGTCGAAGATCTCCAAGCGCCTCGCCACCCTCGGCATCGAGACGGTCCGACAGCTCGCCTACTCGGACGAGGCGGTGCTCGTGGCGGAGTTCGGTCCCCGGATGGGCACGTGGTACCGCGAGCTCGGGCGCGGTCTCGGCTCCGCCGTCGTCGACGACAGCCCCTGGATCGCCCGCGGGCACAGCCGTGAGACGACCTACCAACAGAACCTCTCCACCCCAGAGGAGGTCCGCGACGCCATCCGCGAGCTGGCGGAGCAGGTCCACGCAGACGTCGCGAAGGAAGGCCGGCCCGTCTTCCGGGTGACGCTCAAGATCCGCTACGCGCCGTTCTTCACGCAGACGAAGGCGCGGAAGCTCAAGGCGCCGACCCACGACAAGGACGACGTCGTCGCGGCTGCCGTGGCGCTGGCGGACACGGTCGAGCCCGGCCGGGAGGTGCGGCTGCTGGGGGTGCGAGCCGAGATGGTGATGCCCGAGGAGGGGGACCCGGCCGACCGGACGCCGATCCGCGGCCGCCTCTGATCGAGTGGGTTTGTGTTCACTCGATCAAGGGGGGCGTCAGCCGTCCCGGGGGCGCATGCCCTCCCACCGCGCGAGCCGGTCGGCGACCTCCCGCTCGCGCTCCGCGTTGCGGCGTGCCCGGTCCTGCCCGGAGGCTGCCGACATCACGCCGCGGTAGACGCTGACCACGGCGAGTGCGGTCGCGGCATAGGCCGCGATCGCGAGCACCAGCGCCGTGCTGCCGCCCCCGAAGGCGGAGCGGTACAGATGCAGGAACACCGCTGCCACACCAGAGACGCCGGCGGTGACGAACCACACGATCGTCGCCCGGGTCAGCGTGGATTGCACGGCGTCACTCTCGCACAGGAGCCGCCGCCGTCGACAGGGAGCCTCCAGAGAGCCACAGCGGCAGCTGGTCCGCGAAATGGTCTTCGCCCTCGACGCCGGAGGCTCCCATCGGGACCACCCACCGGCTCGAGTCCCGGTCGGCCAGGTCCCACACGTACCGCGCCGCTGGACCCACATAGCAGCGGTCCGTCACACCCGGGGCACTTGCTGCCGCGAGGACGCACCCCTTGTCGCCGGGCACGGCGGCGTCTGGCGCCGTCGGCACGCCGCCGAGCCCGTCCAGGGCGTGCACCGGATCGAACCAGTGCCGGTCGCCCCACACGGTTGCCTCGTCCCCTTGCTGCGCAACCCGCGCCAGGGCCTCGGCCACACCGGCCGCCACGTCGATCCCGTGGCCGGACGCGCTCCGCACCATCGACGGCCAGCCGATGCCGATCTGGAGCGGCACGGTCAGCCACGTCGTGAAGAGCCGCGAGTGCCCGGTGGGCTCGTGCAGCGGCTCGAGCGCACGATGCTCGGCCAGCCACCGGACGAAGGCATGCCGCCACTCAGCGAAGATGGCGGCGCCGCGGCTGTCCGGCACGCTGAGGCCGTCCCAGGCCAGCAGCTCGTCGCGGACCGCGACAGCGGCACCGGACACCTCCGCACCGGAGACCAGCTCGCGCATGAGGCGGGCCTGGCCGTTGAGCGTGTCCACGTGGATCGCGAGGAAGTCAGCCGGGGTCAGGCCCCGCCGATCCCCGATCAGGTCGCGGATCCGGTCGGCGCGGAACGGGGAGGCGTACTCGACGCCGAGGCCGCCGCCACTGCGTCGGTCGTTGGCGCTCACCATCACGTCGTCGATCTCCGTGGCCGGGCCGCGCCGCCAGCCGACCCACTCATGCCGCGGATCCCAGGCGTCGACAGGGACCTCGAGGTTCACCGCGTTCCGCTCCGCGACCCGGCCGACCACCAGGTGGCGGACGCGCCCTCCGGTGTCAGCCACCACCGCGCTGTTGACCGGCTCGACCCAGCGGTCCAGCGCTGCTTCGACGTCGTCCACGGTCCGCGACCTGAGCAGCGGCAGGAAGGCACCGAACCCGAGGTCGAGCGTGAGCTGCGACGGCGTGCGCAGACTGAAGCAGTCGGCGCCTCCGGCCGGCGACCCGGCCGCGGCCCCGTGCGACAGCGCCGCCTCGAGGCCGGCCTCGAGCCCCGTGACGACCGGACCACGCTCAGTGATGACGACGGGCACCTCGACGGGGTCGGCGCCGCGGACGCTGACGGTCTCGAGGTAGTGGACGACCGGGTCCCAGCCGGTCAGGCCGCGGGCCTCGAGGCGCTCGTCATCGCGTCGGCGCAGCTCCTCACGAGTCAGGTCCTGGTAGTCGGCCATGGCGTTGGTGATGCCCCACGCGACCGAGCCAGCATGCGCGAAGTGCTGCACCCCGGGCACGCCGGGAAAAGCGAAACCGACGACATCGAACTCGTCGCACGCCAGCCCGATCTGCTGGTAGCAGCCGGGCAGCTCGATGATCCGGTGTGGGTCCCCGGCGATGAGGGGAAGGCCGCTGGCCGTCCGGCCGCCACCCACGACCCATGCGTTGCTCCCCGACTGGGTGACGCCCTCGGCATGGAACAGCGGCAGCCAGTCCGCGCCGAGCTGCTGCACGACGTGGTCGTTGAAGAGCTTGGCGGGGAAGGTGCCGAAGAGCAGATGGATCGCCCAGAAGATCCCGAGCGGCGTCCACGGCTCCCATGGACGCGGACGCACCGACTCATGGGGCAGCCCGCGCAACCCGAGCAGCCCCAGCTCCGGAGCCAGCTCGAGACCTGACGACATCCCCTCGTTGACACCGTCGACGTAGGCGGACACCCACGCCCGGGTCTCGTCGTCGAGGGCTTCGTAACAGGCCCGTACGGTCGGCTCGAGCCGGACCTGCCGGGCGAAGCGGTCCCAGGGCACGCCGTCCTCGCCGACGTACTCAGCCGTCCGGCCCTCCATCCGCCACCGGAACCACTCGAGCTGCCAGGCCCGGTCCTCCGCCGTCACCAGCCCCTGGAGCCTGGCCAGGTCGAGGACCGTTGCTGCCCGAAGGTGTGGGATGCCATGGGAGTCACGAAGGACCTGACCACTCATGCCGGACAGCATCACGAGCCAATCGTCCCGCGTCCACGGCAATTCCAGCCGAAGCCAGCCCGGTCGCAGGGCACGGTGAGCGCGACCGGGCCAAGCGGCATACGACTAGGTTTGCCCCATGGTGCGTGGAGAACGCAACGTTCTGGGTGGCGACCTCGAGCTGTGCAGCGCCGACCCGCTGACCGGGTTCTACCGCGACGGGTTCTGCACCGCCGGGCCGGAGGACCGCGGCACCCACACGATCTGCGCCGTCGTCACCGCCGAGTTCCTCGAGCACCAGCGCAGCATCGGCAACGACCTTGTCACGCCCCGCCCCGAGTGGCGCTTCCCCGGGCTCACACCAGGCGACCGTTGGTGCGTCGTGGCGACCCGCTGGCTCGAGTCCCACCAGGCCGGCTTCGCGGCGCCGGTCGTCCTCGCGGCGACCCACGAGCGTACCTTGGACATCGTGCCGCTCCAGCTACTCCGGTCGTATGCCGCTGACGTCCCTGACGACCCCAGTTCCCTTCTCTGACCGCGGGGTTCGCAGACAGGACGTCACCGTCCGCGTCAGTCGGGCACCGCTCCCATGCAGGTGGCCAGGACGCCATGGCCAGATGCGGCGGTCCGGCGGCGCGGGAGCAATCTGCCGATTTCTCCCCAAGACCGGCGCCCGAGTCGCACAATCAGTGAGCGGCGCCTCGTGTTCGGTCACACCTGATCACGCCCCCTCCCCGAGTGGCGTCGCCGGAGGAGTCCATGCGAGTCGTCCGACTCCGCGTGACACGGATCAGCGCTACCAGGGTCAGCGCTGCGAGAGTCTGCGCGGCCGTGCTCGCGTCGGCGGCGGTCGCCGTCGTGACCTCCTGCTCGGGCAACCCGGAGATCGAGCTCAGCCAGGCCCCGCCGGGGACCACGTCGGCGCCCACGACCACGGTGACCGTCTCGGAATGGCGGACGGTCACCCACACGGTGACCGCGACGGCCACCGTGGTCACGGCGACGACGGTCCTGGCGACCCCGACGGTGACGGTGACCCTGCCGCCTCGCCCGGTCGTGACGTCGACGGCCCCCTTCGACCGGGCCACGGCGCTGGCGCGTTACCAAGCGATCATCGGCGACATCTCGGCTCTCGACAGGACCGGCGGCACCGGCCCGAGCGCGGCCCTGCAGTTCGAGGCGCTGGCTCGACACCTGACGTCGCTCGAGGGGACGACGGCGCCGCCCGGCCTGGACCCGCCCAGCTGGTTCGGCCGGGTGGCTTCGCTCCGGCTCTTCGCGGACGCCGCATCCGCGGAGGCGCTTGCCGGGTCGCCTCAGGCCCCCGCGCGCTATGGCGTGATCCGGTCCGAGGTGGGCGTCCTGCTGGCGATGGTCAACGGTGCCCTGCGCACGAATCTCGTCCTGCCGGTACCGGCGGCGACCACCGGCGCCACCACCCCCTCCGCACCCTGAGTGAGGCGGCGCTGAACCGGAACGGCTCCGGTGTCGTATCCACTCCCACCACCCGATTTCACGGAGGGACTCTCATGCACCGGACCCGTTTCCTGGCCGTGGCCGCAGCGGTTGCCGCGTTCGCCGCCATCCTCGCCCCTGCCCCGGCCCTTGCCGGTGGCCGCCCACTCTCGACCGACCTCATCGGCGCCAACGAGCCCGGTGGCGGTGATCCCGACGGCTCGGGCCACTTCTCGATGACCATCAACCTCGGCCAGTCAGAGCTCTGCTACGACCTCACTGTCGCGAACCTCGACACCGTTGTGGCCGCTCACATCCACAGCGCGCCCGCCGGCATCAACGGCCCCGTCGTCGTGCCGCTGGATGCTCCCGTCTCAGGCAGCTCCAGCGCCTGCGTCACGGTCGAGGCCTCGCTCGCCAAGGCGATCGCCAAGGCCCCCCAGGTCTTCTATGTCAACGTCCACACCGTGCTCTTCCCGGGAGGCGCCGTCCGCGGGCAGCTCGGTTGAGGCACCGGACGGTCAGCTGCGGGGCAGCGCGCGGGAGAGCCGGCGTGCCGCGTCTTGGATGGCGCCCACCTCGATGGTGCCGATCCCCATGACGAGCCCCTGCACGGGCGGCCGCTCGAAGTAGCGCGGCGTGAGCGCCTCGACGCGCACGCCGTGCCGGGCCGCCTCCGCGACGACGGACCGGTCGTCGACGGTCTGGTCACGGAAGTGCGCACACACGTGCAGGCCCGCAACGGAGGGCACCACTTCGAGCACGTCGTCGAGGCGGGACAGTTCGGCGAGGAGCTGGCTCCTCCGCTCGCCATACACCCGGCTCGCTCGGCGCACGTGCGCGGAGTGGTGGCCCTCTGCGATGAAGTCGGCCAGGGCGCCGTGCGTGACGACGTCGCCCTCCCACATGCTCACGCGCCTCGCCTCGCGCAGGGCCCGCTGCAGTGACAGCGGCGCGACGAGATAGCCGACCCGCAGGGCCGGGATCAGCGACTTGGAGAACGTCCCGACATAGATGACCCGGCCCTCGCGGTCGAGGCTCTGGATCGGCTCGAGCGGGCGGTCGGAGAACCGGAACTCGCTGTCGTAGTCGTCCTCGACAATCGCGGCGTCGTGGTGGGCCGCCCACCGCAGCAGGGCGGCCCGGCGCGCCAGGGACATGGCGACCCCAGTCGGGAACTGGTGGGACGGCGTCACGTAGACGACCCGGGCGTCGTCCGGAAGAGCGTCGACAACGAGGCCCTCGCGGTCGACGGGTACTCCGCGCACCGCGGCACGGTGCGTCTCGAAGAGCCGGTGGGCTGCGGAGTAGCCGGGGTCCTCGACGGCGACGACCATCCCTGGCTCCACGAGCACGCGGGCGACCAGGTCGATGGCCTGCTGGGCGCCGACGGTCACGATGACGTCCTCGCCCGAGCAGACGACCGACCGAGCCAGGCCGAGATGACGGGCCACCTCCTCGCGCAGTCGCCGGTGGCCGCGACCGACGTAGGTCAGGTCGTCGAGTCGTGATCGTCGCAGCTGGGTGGACACGAGCCGGCGCCACGTCTCGAGCGGGAAGAGCCGATTGTCGGGCACGCCCGGGTACAGGTCATGGACCCGACCCTTGAGTGGGCGCTCAGGCTCTCGGCCCGGGTCCAGCCACATCGGGAGCGGCTGCACGGCGCCGGTCCTTGCCCGCCGCGCATGGTCCTCGGCGCCCGTCGCGAGCGCCACCTCGGTGACGAACGTCCCGGACCCGGTGCGGCTCTCGAGGAAGCCCTCGGCCACGAGCCGGTCGTAGGCAGACGTCACGGTGCCGCGCGCCACGCCGAGCTGCCCAGCCAGGTCCCGCGTGGCCGGCACCCGGTCGCCCCTCGCCAGCCGCCCGTCGAGGATCGCCTCGCGGAGGGCCACGTAGATCCGGGCCGTCCGGTCGCCGGGCGAGTCCAGGCTCACGTGGATGGTCACCCCAGCAGGGTAGAGCGGACCAGCCCGCTAGTGCGAAAGCGGACCTGCTCAGCGGTCCACCCGGACCGGAGCATGGACCTCATGGCAACCTCGACCAGATCCCGCACGGCATCATCGGGCACGGCGTCCGCGGGCGGATCGAGCCCCGCCGTCGGCGCCGAACCGAGCTCGAGCCACGGCACGCTGACGGTCGCCCAGGGCACCGCCCTCTCCGTGGGCGCCGTCCTCGGCACCGGGGTCATCACGCTGCCCGCCCTCGCCGCCGACGTGGCCGGGCCCGCCTCGCTCGTCGCCTGGGCAGCACTCGTCCTGCTGTCGGTGCCCCTCGCGGCGACGTTCGCGGCCCTGGGTGCACGGTTGCCCGACACGGGCGGAGTGTCGACCTACGTCCGGCGGGCGTTCGGTGACCGGGCAGCTGGGGCCGTCGGCTGGTGCTTCTACTTCGCCATCCCGGTCGGGGCGCCTCCGGCGTCGATGATGGCCGGAGGCTACGTCGCCGACGTGGTCGGCGGGGGCCGCACGACCACCTTGATCGTCGCGGCCGCGCTCCTCGCGGGCACCGCGGCGATGAACGCCGTGGGCCTGCGGCTCTCCGGCCGCGTCCAGCTGGCGCTCGCCGTGACCCTCGCCCTGCTCATGGTCGTCACCATGTCGCTGGCCCTGCCCCATGCCGACGGCGACCACCTGTCGCCCTTCGCGCCGCACGGCTGGGGAGCCGTGGCCACCGCCGCGGCCGTCCTCGTCTGGGGCTTCGCCGGGTGGGAGGCCGTCGCTCCGCTGTCGGGCGAGTACCGCAACCCGCGGCGCGATGTCCCGCGCGCCACGGCGATCGCCGTCGCCGTCGTCGGCCTGCTCTACCTCGGCCTGGCCGCGACCAGCCTCCTCGTGCTCGGCCCGGCGACCGGCCAGAGCGAGGCCCCGCTGTCGGACCTCATGGCCGTCGCACTCGGGGACGGCGCCCGCGTCCTCACCGCCGTCGCAGCCGTCATGCTGACCCTCGGCGCCATGAACGCGTACTTCGCGGGCGGCTCCCGGCTCGGCGCCGCGCTCGGGCGCGACGGAAGCCTCCCCTCGGCCCTGGCCAAGGGCAGCGGCCCGGGCGAGGTTCCGCGACGCAGTCTCGGCGTGCTCACCCTCGGTGGCGCGCTCTCGCTCGTGGTCGCGGCCGTCCTCGACCTCGGCCTGACGCCCCTCATGCTCCTCGCCACCGGCTGCTTCACCCTGGTCTACGTCTTCGGAACCGGCGCGGCGCTCCGTCTCCTCCCGCGCTGGAGCCTCGGCTGGTGGACCGCCGCTGTGGCCTTCGTCGCCACCCTCGGCCTGCTCGTCGTCAACGGTCCCCACACGCTCTGGGCCCTGGGCATCGTGGCGGTCTCGCTCGCCCATCGGACGCGCACACCGCGAACGCGGAGCTGAGGCCAGTCGATCCGCAGGACCGCAAGTGGGTCCAAAGCATTGCATCCTGAGCAGCGGACCGGCAGGCTCACCCTCACAGTCCCAATGGGAGGGCTCAATGGGGAGGAACCCGATGCGTCGACTGTCCACGCGTGCCGTTCTCGCGGCGGCCGCCGCTGCTCTCGTCGCGGTCCCGATGACCGCGGGAACCGCCGCCCAGGCGACACCGGAACCACCGGGCAAGCCGATCACGGTGATGACCCGCAACATCTACCTGGGCGCCGACATCAACCGGCCCGTGGAAGCCGCGCTCACCGCGCAGGCCCAGGGCAAGACGCCGCAGGAGATCGTCGCCGCGCTCGCCATCGCCACCGACCAGACCCGACGCATCGTCGACGAGACCAACTTCCCGGTCCGCTCGAAGCTGCTGGCCCGCGAGATCGCCACGGCCAAGCCCGATCTCGTCGGCCTGCAGGAGGTCGCCCTGTGGCGCTCGGGGCCGCTCGAGCTGGACAAGGTCGGCGTCCCCAATGCCACGACGGTCGACCTTGACTTCCTCTCGACCCTGCTCGCGGACCTGCGCGCGGCCGGGAGCCCCTACGTCGCCGAGGTCGTCGGCCAGCGTGCCGATGTCGAGTCCCCGAGCTTCACCGCGACGATGGGCAACCCGCGCGATGTCCGACTGACGATGCACGACGTCATCCTCAAGCGAGCGAACAACGCCCTCACCGTGACCGGCGAGCACGACCAGCTCTTCGCCCACAACCTCGAGGTGGAGATCTCCGGCGTGACGATGGACTTCTCACGCGGCTACCAGTGGGTGGACGTGCGAGGCGGTGGGTCCTCCTTCCGGTTCGTCAACTCGCACTTCGAGGCGTTCAGCTCGGACCTCGCGCTCGCGCAGGCCATGCAGGTCGCCGCCGAGGCGACGGCTGCGGACCGCACGACGGTCTTCGTCTGCGACTGCAACTCCGATCCCCTGCTCGACGCGGTCAAGCCGCACGACACCGTGCCCCACAAGGCGCCCTACGAGTTCCTCACGGGACCGGCCGGCTACACGGACCAGTGGCTCGAGTGGGCACCGGCGGAGGAAGGCTGGACCTCGGGCCTGTCCGAGCGCGTCAACGACGCGTCTGCCGCGGGCTTCGACCACCGGATCGACATGGTCTTCGCCCACACCCTTGATGGGCAACCGCTCGACGTCGACCGGGGCTTCATCACCGGTGACGAGATCACCGACCGCGACCCGGAGACGGGC
>DASUQN010000459.1:0-2978 GCA_036280515.1 Intrasporangium sp.
CCGGGGCCGACGAGGGGCATGCCCCGGCGGAGGCGAGGATCGTCCTCGCGCCGGTCGTCCAGCAGCTCGGTGAGCGCGACCGTCGCATCCTGCGGCTGCGGTTCTTCGAGGACCGCACCCAGCGCGAGATCGGCGAGGACATCGGGGTGACCCAGATGCAGGTCTCGCGGATCCTGTCCCGCATCCTCGGCGAGCTCCGGACGGCCCTCGAGGACCCCCCGCACATGGCCGCCAGCTAGCCGGCTCGGCCCCCCGCTCGGGCGGGGCGCCGCTCGGGATCAGGCATGGATCCCACCCCTAGGGGTACAGGGCCGCCATGAACGAGTCACCGTCCCACCACACCCCGGTCCGTGTCGCGCTGGTCCATGAGTGCGAGCTCGTCACGCGAGGATTCGCCGACATGCTCGCTCCCTTCGCCCATCGCGTCACCGTGATCCCGCCGGGACCCGACGGCCAGCCCGCGGCCGAGGTGGACCTCGTTCTGTTCGACTCGCTCGCCCCGTCGGTGACCACGGCGCGGCGACACGACGCGGCGCGCCACTCCGGAGACGGGGCGCGAGTGGTCACCTACACCTGGAACCCCCGGCCGGACCTCGTGCAGCTGGCACTGGCCGACGGCGCCGGCGGATGCCTCGCCAAGAGCCTGCCGGCGCGCGACCTGGTGGTGGCGCTGGAAGCCATCCACCGGGGCCGGATCGTGGTCGACTGCGGAACCCGGACGAACCGGGGCCGGCGTCCCGCTCCGTCCACCCTGCTCACGCCCCGCGAGGCAGAGGTCGTCTCGTTGATCACCCAGGGCTTCGACAACTTCAGCATTGCGCGGGAGTCCTGCCTGAGCATCAACTCGGTCAAGACCTACATCCGTACGGCGTACCGCAAGATGGGGGTCACGACGCGCTCCCAAGCCGTCCTGTGGGGTGTCCGCAACGGCTACCTCGACGAGTTCCCCGAGGACGCCGCCCTGACCGGCTGAGCCGGGTCCGACAAACCGGTCTAGCCCGCGCGCATGCGCGCCTGCCCCAGCGGGTACAAGCCGGCGTGATGACTGAGTCGTGGCGTGAGCAGGAGCTGGCTGACGGCGCGTCCACGTGGGACGACGTGGTGGACGTGGTGCGTCGACAGCACGCCGAGCTGGGTGAGGAGCTGCTGCGGATCTCAGCGCTCACCGGCTCGGCGCGGCTCGACGTCAGCCTGCTCATCCGTCGACGGCTCGCCGTTCACGAAGCCCTCGAGCACGTCCTGGTCGGACCAGTGACCGCCGACCCCCCGGGCGGTCTCCGACCGATCGTGGAAGCAATCGAGGGCGCCGAGGCCGACGGCGACGATGCGGACGTCGCCGCGGCCTGGGTCCGGGCTCGGGCCGCCTTCCTCCAGCACGTCGAGGCATCCGTCGCCCCCTCGAACGGCTACCTCAGCGCGCCTCAGCGCGCCGTCCTGGGGGAGGCGGTCCGGCTCTGGGAGGGCCGTGCGGACGCGTACCTGGGCCACGAGTACGACGTGATGCTGAACGTCGCGCTCCAGCAGCTGTCGGAGGCAGCCGCCGACGCGTGAACCGGGTGCACCGCTGTGTGCCCTGTGTGTGCATGGCGTCCTGGCACCTGGGTACCGCTGTCGCGTCGACGACCTTCACATGCGGGACGCCCGCGGGAAGCAGGAAATCGTGCGAGCAGTCACCTGGCAGGGGCGCAAGGACATGCGCGTCGAGGACGTGCCCGATCCCGTGATCGAGGAGCCCACGGACGCGATCGTCCGGATCACGACGACCGGGCTCTGCGGCTCGGACCTGCACCTCTACGACCCGCTGACTCCGTTCATGACCCCCGGCGACATCGTCGGACACGAGCCGATGGGCGTCGTCGAGGAGGTCGGACCGGGTGTGCGTGACCTCGCGGCCGGCGACCGGGTCGTCGTCCCGTTCAACGTCAGCTGCGGCACCTGCTGGATGTGCAGCCAGGGCCTGCACAGCCAGTGCGAGACCACGCAGAACCGCGAGCACGGCACCGGTGCCTCCCTGTTCGGTTACAGCGTCCTGTACGGCCAGGTCCCCGGCGGTCAGGCGGAGGCGATGCGGGTCCCGTTCGCCGACACCCTGCCGATCGTCGTACCGGAGGGGCCGCCGGACGAGCGCTTCGTCTACCTGTCCGACGTACTGCCCACGGCGTGGCAGGCCGTCGAGTACGCCGCCGTGCCCGACGGCGGAACACTGCTCGTCGTCGGGGTCGGACCGATCGGCGACATGGCGTGCCGGATCGCGCTCTCGCGCGGGATCCAGGTGATCGCCGTCGACCCGATCCAGGAACGACTGGCCCGGGTGGCCGGTCGCGGTGCCGAGATCCTGCAGTCCGGCGACGAGGTCCCCGACCGGGTCCGCGCCCTGACTGACGGGCGCGGGCCGGACTCGGTGATCGACGCGGTCGGTATGGAGGCTCACGGGTCGCCGGTGGCCGAGATGGGTCAGAAGGCCCTGCGGCTCCTCCCGAAGCAGTGGCAGGGAACCGTCATGACCACCGCCGGCGTCGACCGCCTGGCCGCCCTGCATCTCGCGATCGAGTGCGTCCGGCGCGGCGGAACCATCTCCGTCGTGGGGGTCTACGGCGGAGCAGCCAGCCCGATGCCGATGCTGCAGCTGTTCGACAAGCAGATCCAGCTCCGCATGGGGCAGGCGAACGTGCGTCGCTGGAGCAGCGACATCCTCGCCGTGCTCGAGCAGGACGAGGACGTCCTGGGCGTGGAGTCCTTCGCGACCCACCGGTTGCCGCTCGAGGACGCACCCAAGGCGTACGCGACGTTCCGCGACAAGTCCGACGGCATGGTGAAGGCGCTCTTCACGCCGTGACATCGGACCTCTCCCCGGAGACGGACCCATGGCTGAGCAGGTGGTCCGCCGCGCCCGGTGGGACGAGGGGGGCGAGCGTCAGCTGACCGCTCGGGTCGTCCCACCGGCGCAGCGACCTGGGGGGTTTGCCTCCGGCACCGGC
>DASUQN010000460.1:0-20782 GCA_036280515.1 Intrasporangium sp.
TGCTCGCCGTCGAGCTCCACGCCGTAGGGAACCCCGTCGGCGGTGCGGTACGGGTGTCCGAGATAGAGGTGCTGCGGACGGATCTCGTCACGCAGGTACGTCAGGCTCGTGCGGTAGCGCACGGGGTCGACGTAGCCGGGGAACCCGTTGGCCGCTCCGTGCACCTGGACCGCGTCACCGACGAAGACAGAGCGCTGCCCGTCGATGACATACGCGACAGAGCCGGGCGTGTGGCCAGGGCTGGAGTGGACGGAGACCGTCACGTCACCACCGAGGGACAGGGTCTCGCCGCCCTTGACGGACACAGTGGGTTCCATCTCGCCGGAGATGACGGCGTTGCCTGCGGCCGCCACCTTCGCCTCGCCCTGCGGGTCATCCACGTAGCTGCCCCGGCCGGCGAGGTACTCCTCGACGTGGGCACGGCGCGACCGCAGCATCGGCGCGTCGGCCTCGTGGATGACGACCCGCGCCTTCCGGCCGGTCAGCTCCCACAGGGCGTGGGCGCCGCCGATGTGGTCAATGTGGCCGTGAGTGAGCAGGATCCAGCGCACGTCCTCGATCCGGCGCCCGAGGGCCTCAAGCGCCGGAGCCATGCCCTCAGCCGGGGATGAGGCGATGCCGGTGTCGACGATGGCCGGTTCGGGGGCGTCGATGAAGAAGCTGTACAACCCGAACCGGCCCCACGGCGACACCAGGGGGTGAACTGCGACGTCGTGCGTCATGGCTCTCTTCTCAGGAAGTCGGCGGTCTCGACGAAGGCGCGGTGGAACTCCGGGATCCAGGAGAAGTTCGCGACGAACCCGTGGTTGGCACCTGCTTGGCGGGTGACCGTCGCCTCCACTCCGGCCTCCCTCAGCCTCTGGCCGTAGCGCTCGCCCTCGTCACGCAGCGGGTCGTACTCCGCCGTGATGACCAGCGCCCGCGGCAAGTCGGAGAGGTCCTCCCGCTTGATCGGCGACACGAGCGGATCGGCCGGGTCCGCTCCGCTGTCGAGGTAGAAGGCGTTGAAGGGCTTCAACCCGGCCGTCTCGAGGCCGTACCCTTCGGCGTTCTCCCGCAAGGAGGGGTAGCGGTCGACGTCGAAGTCCAGATCCAGAGAGGGGTAGAACAGCACCTGGTGCGTGATGCGGTCGAACCCCTCGTCGTGGGCGATGGCAGCGACAGCAGCGACGAACGTACCTCCCGAGCTGTCGCCGGCGATCGCGAGGATCCGCCCGTCCCACTTCAGGCTCGCACCGGTCTCGGCCGCCCACCGGACCACCCCGTGGCAGTCCTGGAGCCCAGCCGGATAGGCGGCCTCCGGCGCCAGGCGGTAGCCGACGGAGATGACCTTGAGACCGGTCTCCTTCGCCAGGGACCGCGCGACGTGGTCGTGCGTGTCCAGGCTGCCGAGGAAGAACGCGCCCCCGTGGAAGTACACCAGCAGCCCGTAGGAGTCTGCCGGGGCCGGCGTGTAGATCCGCACCGGCACCTCACCCGACGGCGTCGGCGCGATGGCGTCCTCAACCGAGTGGAGCGGCAGTCGCTCCCCTACCGGAGGGACCTGTGCCTCCTCGGCCGCTCGCATGGCCGCCGGGTCGAGTGGCCCGTCGGCAGGCGCAGGCAGGGAGGCCAGGACCTTCGCGATCTCCGGGTGCAGCGGCACGGCGTCAGGCCTGGGGCTGCTGGGACATGGGCTTCTGCCCGGGGAAGACATCGTCGACCTCGTCCTCGCGCCACCCCTGGCGCGAGATGCGCTGCAGCTCGTCCGTGACCGGCTTGCGCGACTGCTGGTACTGGGCCAGCGCCTCCTTGACGGAGTCGGCCTCGGCCAGGGCGTCGGCGAGGCCGCCAGCGTCCAGGATCGCCGAGTTCGCGCCCTGACCCTGGTGGTGCAGCATGGAGTGAGCCGCGTCGCCGACGAGTGCGACGGAGTCCGAGTGCCACGTGTCAACCGGGTCGATGTCGTAGACCGCCCGAACGTTCACGGCGTCCAGGTCGAGGTCACGGGTGATGTTGACGATCCGCTCGTCGAAGCCCTCCACCTCAGCGAGGAGCTCGTCCTTCGTGACCGTGGGAGTCCAGGTGCTGTCCGGACACAGACTGGTGACATCGAACGACACCTGGTTGCGGTGGCGCAGCGGCAGGAAGTAGACCTTCGTGCCGTGACCGATGTACATCCGCAGGTTGTCGTCGACCGCCATCCCATGGGCGTCCGCGACGTCGATCACCACGCGATAGGCGCGCTCACCGGAGAACACCGGTTCCTTGTCGCTGAAGAGCTGCTGGCGCACCACGGACTTGATGCCGTCCGCCCCGACGACCAGGTCGGCCTCGACGGTGTTGCCATTGACGAAGGTGAGGATCGAGCGATCACCCTTGTCCTCGATCGTCTCGAGCTTGTGACCGCAGTGCACCATGCCCTCGGGGAGCACACCGATCAGGGCCTCGATGAAGTCACCGCGGTGGATCAGGTGGGTCTTCGCGCCGAAGGTGTCGATCTCCGGCCACGCCTCCTTCATGATCGGGTCACCCGTGGCGGTGAGGATCTCGAAGTAGTCGCTCGGCGAACTGACCCCGGCGATGGCGTCGAAGATGCCCCATTCGCGGAACCTGCCCATCGTGGAGGGACGCAGGCCGATGCCGGCGCCCACCTCCCGGATCTGGGTCGCCTGCTCGTACACGTTGACGTCGGCGCCGAGCAGGCTCAGGGCCTTGGCCGTGGCTGCGCCGGCGTACCCGGCGCCGACGATGGCGACGGTCAGGTCCTTCAGGTCTGAGGTCTGCATGGTTCTGTCTCTTTCTGGGCTGGGCGCCTCGTTGCGCCGCGGGGTGGTGTGCGTCCTGACCCGAGGTGGATCAGTTCTGGATGGTGAGGAACTCGGCGGGGTTGTCGACGAAGAGCCGCGTGATCGTGGCCTCCTCGACGCCTGACTTGCGCAGGTCGGGGATCAGGTCCTCGAAGATGTAGTTGACCGTGTGGCCCTTGACGCCCGGCCAGCCCAACGGGCTGCAGTTGGCATCGGCCGAGGCGAGTGCCTTGTCCAGGTGCTGGTCGATGAAGCGGAGGAAGTGGTCCAGCCGCTCCTTGCGCGGGCGGGCCCAGAACGGCGGGTCCTCGAGCTCGGTCTCGTAGCCGAAGGTGTCGAAGCCGACCCGACCCCCCTGTTCGGCGATCCACGTGTCGCGCGTCTTCTCAGCGTTGACGCCGTCGTCGGCGTGCCCGAACAGCACGCGGTCCAGAGGGAGCCCCTCCTCCCGGAAGATGGCGATCGCCGACTCGGCGTCGATGGCCAGGTGAGTCAGGATCGGCACACCCGTGCTCAGGGCGGCGCGAGCGGCAGCCCGGTAGATGCGCTTGTCCAGCTCGGTCATGCGGCCACCGCGGCTCACCCCGACCTTGATGACCCCGGCGCGGCTGCCGGTGTCCCCGATGCCAACGGTGATCTCGTGGACGAACTGCTGGGTGAGATAGTCAACGCTCGCCCGGGCGAAGAACGGCAGTGCGGTGTCGCCACCTACGAAACCGGTGCACGCGACGATGTGGACCCCGGTCTTCGCCGACAGCGACTTGTAGTAGTCGACGTCACGGCCGTTGCAGATTCCGGTCGCGTCGACGAAGGTCCCGCCCCCGTACTCGTGGAACGCCCGCAGCTTGGGGACGGTCTCCGCGTACCGATCCTGTGGCGTCTTCCACCATCTCGAGTCCAGCTCGCAGCCGGGCATGCCGTACCCGATGTGCTCGTGGACGGCCACGAAACCCAGCTCTTCGGTCGAGATCGGTCCCAGCACGGTATTCACTCTGGACATGGTCAGGCGTCCTTTCGGGCCGGGGCCGCCGACAGCAGGGCGCGCGGGTTGTCCACCAGGATGCGCTGGACGTCGTCGTCGCCGACCCCCTGCGACGTGAGGAAGGGGACGAAGGCCGACAGCACCTGGCCGAACGGCACGTCGTGGTCGGGCTGGCCCTTGGCCACGCCGATCGCGTTGCTCGACAGGATGATCCGGTCTGCATGGCCGGCCGCGACCAGCTCGAGCACCAGGGCCGTGCGCTCCTGGTCCGTGACGTGGGCAGCGTCCTCAAGGCCCACGTGGTCGAGGGCCACGAAGGCACCGCGGCGGGCAACCTCGAGTGGCGCGCCGGCGGCGACCGCGTCCTTGCGGTCGAGCCCGCCGACGACGACGCGGTCCGCCGACAGGTTCTCGCCCAGGACGATCTCGAGGTCGTGCACGGCGTCCTTCCCGTAGCGGATGGAGACCGGGACGCCGGTGCTCAGGGCCGTTCGGGCCGCCCCGCGGAACAGACTCTCCTCGGTGGCCGTCATGCCTGTGGGACTCGCGGCGGTGACCACGAGGCCCGCGGCACCGCGCCGTTCGACGCGGGGAACCACCATGCCCTCGACGACCTCCTGGGCAAAGAGGTCGGCGAACTTCTCGGCCGGCCACGGCGTCGGCGGGTTGGTCTGTGGCGTCAGGAAGTAGCCCCCGAGCATCTCCTCCGGACCCATGCCGGTCGACGCGACGATGTGCACACCGGTGGAGCGCGAGAGCGCCTCGTACAGCCGCACGTCGCGGCCGTGGAACATGCCGGTGCTGTCCACGATCGTCGTCCCACCCTGCTCCCGGAAGCCCGTCAGCTTCCGCGCCAGGGTCTCGAAGATCTCGGCGCGATTCATCGTGACGTCGAACGCGTGCTCGGCACCGGGGACCACGGACAACAGCGCCTCGTGCACCGCGACGACGCCCAGGTCATGAGCGGAGATCGGACCGAGGACAGTGTTGATGGTTCCACCACCGGCAGTCGTTGTGTCCGTCATGGCAGCCTTTCGTCAGCGTCACGTCATCGTGGCCGTCACGCGCTCGGAGGTTCATGCACCGCATCTCGCGACGGTTCGTGGACGAGCTGGTGCCGGCGGTCGCAGCGAAGGGCGTCTCGTCCTGGCTGACATGTTGTCCCCTAGCTTTACAACCTGTCAAACGAGCGTCCGGAATGCGGCAGAACCAGGGGCGTCCCGGAGCACGGGCCGTTGCGAACGATGCCCGGACGCACATGGCCCCCGACCGGATGTCCGGTCGGGGGCCACGTGAAGTAAGCAGGTTCCTCAGGCCTGGGCCTTTTCGCCCTCCGAGTCAGCCGAGTCGGCCGAGTCCGGAGAGTCCGCCGAGTCCGGAGAGTCGGCCGAGTCCGGAGAGTCAGGCGACTCGGCAGAGTCCGCCGAGTCGGGCGATCCGGCAGACGCCTCCTCGTCATCCTCGAGGTCCACCTCCGTGCCCGGCATGGCCTCGTTGAGGTCGATCACGTTGCCGGCGGTGTCCTTGACCGACACCTTCTCGAGCACCGAAGCGAGCGCCTTGCGGCGCGCCACCTCCGCGACCATGGCAGGGATCTGGCCCTCCTGGTCGAGCGACTGGGCGAAGGCGTTCGGGTCCATGCCGTACTGCTGGGCGTTCATGACGAGGAACTCGATGAGCTCGGCCTGCTGGACCTGCACCTCCTCCTTCTCCGCGATCGCGTCGAGCAGCAGCTGGGTCTTGAGGCCCTTGCGGGTGCTCTCGTCGACCTCGGCGCGGTGCTCGTCGTCCTCGAGCCGTCCCTCGCCCTCGAGGTGCGAGTGCACCTCGGACTCGATGACGCCCTCGGGCACCGGCACCTCGACCCGCTCCAGGATCGCCTCGAGGAGCTTGTCGCGGGCGGCCACGCCCTGCGCGAACTTGGCATCCGTACCGGCCTTCTGGGTGAGGTCGGCCTTGAGCTCCTCGAGCGTGTCGAACTCCGATGCGAGCTGGGCGAACTCGTCGTCGAGCTCCGGGAGCTCTCGCTCCTTGACCGACAGCACCGTGACCGTGCAGTTGGCGTCCTGGCCCTCGCGGTCGCCTCCGGCGAGCGGTGCGGTGAACGTCTTCGTCTCGTCGGCCTGCATGCCGATGAGAGCCTCGTCCATCCCCTCGAGCATGTTGTTGCTGCCCACCTCGTAGGAGACACCCTTGACCGCGTCGACCTCCTCGCCGTCCACGTCGGCCGACAGGTCGATGGACACGAAGTCGCCGTCCCGGACGGGCCGCTCGACGCCCTTGAGGGTCCCGAACCGGGCGCGCAGGGCGTCGAGGCGCTCCTGCACGTCGTCGTCGGAGACGGTGGCCTCGTCGACGGTCAGCTCGAGGTCCGAGAAGTCGGGCAGCTCGATGTCGGGGCGACGGTCGACCTCCGCGATGAAGCTGAAGTCCTCCCCGTCGGCCGCCGGAACCTTGAGGTCGGTGATCTCGGGCTGTCCGAGCGGACGGACGGAGTTCTCCTCGAGGGCCTTGCCGTAGAGCTCCGGGAGGGCGTTGTTGACGGCCTCCTCGAGCACGGCGGCGCGACCGACGCGCTGCTCGATGATCCGGGCCGGGACCTTGCCTCGGCGGAACCCCGGCACCTGGATGTGCTCCCCGATGTGCTTGATCGCCGCATCGAGGCTCGGCTTGAGCTCCTCGAACGGGACCTCGACGGTCAACTTGACCCGGGTCGGGCTGAGGGTCTCGAGCGCACTCTTCACTGCGGGTACTCCAAAGGGACTGTGGGACGTGGGATGTCGGAAAGGATGCGGCAACGGCTCACGCCCGCTGGGCGCACCGACGCACCATGCTATAGGCCGACGGGTCCCCGCACTAAATGCGCTCCTCCTATGCTCGGCCCCATGCCCTCGCCTCGCCCGTCGCCCACTCCCGATGAGGCCCTCGCCGCCCTGCGGCCCCTCCAGTTCCTCAGCGCCGCCATCGGCATGGGGGCCCTGATGCTCTCGGCGACGCGGATCATCCTCGACCCGGAACCGGTCCCGCCCTCGTGGCTGGCGGTCGGCGTCGTCCTCGCATCGGTCGTCGTCGCAACGGGGGTCATCGTGGTCTTCGGCTACTCGGTCCCCTCCCTCCCCACGGGGCTGCCCCGGGAGAACGCCGCGCGGACGAGCCTGCACTACTTCGGCTCCACAACGGTGCTGCGCTCCTCCGTCGCCGAGACGCCGGTGCTCGTCGCGTTTGCCGTGTCCTTCCTCGTGACCCCGCGCTCCTGGCTGCCGCTCCTCGTGGCCCTCCCGGTCACGGCGGCGCTCTTCTGGTGGCACGCCTGGCCGTCGCCGCGGACCGCCGCCGCCGTAGAGAGGGGACTGGAGGCGGAAGGCGCCGAGAGCCACCTCAGCGAGACGCTGGGCTTCCGTGCGGAGTGACCTCATCGGCAGACGGCGTCATTGGCCGTATGCCGCTGGGCTGGGTCAGCCGACCGTGCCCCCCGAGCGCCAGTACAGTCCGTCAGCCCGGTCGAGGAAGCCCTCGTCCACGAGGTAGCGGCGCAGGGCCGCAACGTCCGGGTGGAACGCACCGAGCCGGGAGTTGACCGCCGCCTCGTCGTACTTCTCCCCCGGTTCGAACTCCTGCGCAAGGTGGTCGAGGACGACCAGGCGCTTGCGCAGCCGCGTCGGGATGTCGGTGAGCGAACCGTCGGGTGCGAGGAACGCGCGGAGCACCGCGTCCCTGTCCTGCAGGGCGGTGTGGAGGGGAGGTCGGTTCACGCCACCACCGTAGGCGGGAGGTGGAGTGGGCCCAAGCGAATTTGGAGCGGGCGACGAGAATCGAACTCGCGTAATCAGTTTGGAAGACTGAGGCTCTACCATTGAGCTACGCCCGCAGGGCCGCTGGTTGGTCCGGCGATCCGAGGCGCTAGCCTACTGGTTCGCGTCCGATCATCACGAATCGACCCGCACCCGCGGGTCTCATCGTGTCCACCCGGGCGCGACGGGGCATGGCGCAGCTTGGTAGCGCGTCCGCTTTGGGAGCGGAAGGTCGCAGGTTCAAATCCTGTTGCCCCGACCGATCTGAGGTCTCTGTGAAGCCTCAGGGACATCCGCACAGCCGGACCCACGAATCGTGGGTCCGGCTGTTCTCGTTCAGGCGTGGGACCGATGGTTTACACTCGGCCGTGTTCGTATGGCGCACGCTAGTGCGCATACCGACCACTTGGAAGGATCTCCGCATGCCGAGCCACGCCTTTGTCTACGACGCCGTTCGCACGCCGTTCGGCCGGTTCGGCGGCGCTCTGGCTGGGGCCCGACCGGACGACCTCGCTGCCCTCGTCCTGCGGCGGATCGTCGAGCGAGCACCGGGGCTCGCCGGTGATGGCGCCGGGGAGCACGTCGACGAGGTGGTGCTCGGCAACGCCAACGGTGCCGGCGAGGAGAACCGCAACGTCGCGAGGATGGCGGCCCTCCTCGCGGGCCTTCCGACGAGCGTGCCGGGCTCGACCGTGAACCGCCTGTGTGGCTCGAGCCTGGACGCAGCCAATATCGGGTCGCGGTCCATCGAGACCGGTGACGCTGACGTGGTGCTGACCGGTGGGGTCGAGTCGATGACCCGAGCGCCCTGGGTGCTGCCGAAGACCGACAAACCGTATCCGGCAGGCAACCTGAGCCTGGCCTCGACCACGCTCGGGTGGCGCCTGGTCAACCCGGCGATGCCGGCCGAGTGGACGGTGTCGCTCGGCGAGGCGACCGAGCAGCTCCGGGAGAAGTACGGCATCACCCGCGACCGTCAGGACGCCTTCGCGGAGCGGTCCCACCGGCTGGCCGACCAGGCGTGGTCCGACGGGTTCTACGACGACCTGGTCGTCGCGGTGCCCGATGTGGGTCTGTCGCGTGACGAGTCCATCCGGCCCGACACGACCCTGGAACGGCTCGCCGACCTCAAGACCTCCTTCCGCAAGGACGACGGCACGGTGACGGCGGGCAACGCGTCACCGCTCAACGACGGCGCCTCGGCGGTGCTCCTCGGCAGCGAGCGGGCGCAGGGCGAGCTCGGCCTCGACCCGATCGCCAGGATCGCCGGTCGCGGGGCGAGCGCCAACGAGCCGCAGTTCTTCGGCTACGCGCCGGTCGAGGCGGCCAACCGGGCGCTGGCCAGGGCCGGCATCACGTGGGACGACGTGTCGGCGGTCGAGCTGAACGAGGCGTTCGCCGCCCAGTCCCTGGCGTGCATGGACGCCTGGGCAGTCGATCCGGAGATCGTCAACCGGCACGGCGGCGCAATCGCCATCGGGCACCCGCTGGGCGCCTCCGGCGGGCGCATCCTCGGCACCCTCGCGCGTGACCTGCAGCGCACCGGGGAGCGATGGGGCGTCGCCTGCATCTGCATCGGTGTGGGGCAGGGCCTCGCTGTCGTGCTCGAGAACGTCACCTCCCGGTGAGTGAGCCCGACCGCGGGAGCGAGCTCAGCGGCATACGGCACAGGCTTGAAGGGAAAGGGAACCCACATGCTCACTATCTCTGACAGCGCCAGGGACGCGGTTGCCGACATCCCTGACGGTGCGACCGTCCTGATCGGCGGCTTCGGCACGGCTGGCCAGCCCGTCGAGCTCATCGAGGCCCTCGTGGACAGCGGCGCCGGCGACCTCACCGTGGTCAACAACAACGCCGGCAACGGTGACGCCGGGCTCGCGGCGCTCATCGCGGCGGGCCGCGTGCGCAAGATCATCTGCTCCTTCCCGAGGCAGCACGACAGCCACCACTTCGACGCGAAGTACCGCGCCGGCGAGATCGACCTCGAGCTGGTGCCGCAGGGCAACCTCGCCGAGCGGATCCGCGCCGCGGGCGCGGGGATCGGCGCCTTCTTCACGCCGACCGGCTACGGCACGCTACTGGCGGAGGGGCGGGAGGTGCGCGAGATCGACGGACGCCACTACGTGCTCGAGTACCCGATCCGCGGCGACTACGCGCTCGTCAAGGCGCACCGAGCCGACGAGGTCGGCAACCTCACCTACCGCAAGACCGCCCGCAACTTTGGGCCGATCATGGCGGCCGCCGCGACGACGACGATCGTCCAGGTGCACGAGGTCGTGCCAGCCGGCGGGATCGACCCCGAGGTCGTGGTGACCCCGGGAATCTACGTCGACCGGGTCGTCGTCGTCCCGACCGAGGCGACCCCGGAACCGGAGGAGGGCCAGTGAGTGCTGGGACGAACTCGACGCAGCCGACGCAGACGTTCAGCGAGGGGACCGACCGGCTCGGCAAGCACGCGCTCGCCGCGCTCGTGGCCGCCGACATCCCGACCGGCGCCTACGTCAACCTCGGCATCGGCCAGCCCACGCTCGTCGCGGACCACCTCTCGCCCGATCAGGACGTGACGCTGCACACCGAGAACGGCATGCTCGGCATGGGCCCCGCGGCTCAGGGTGACGACGTCGACCTCGACCTGATCAACGCCGGCAAGATCCCCGTGACAGAGCAGCCCGGGGCCTCCTACTTCCACCACGCCGACTCGTTCGCGATGATGCGCGGCGGGCATCTGGACATCTGCGTCCTCGGCGCCTACCAGGTGGCCGCCAACGGGGACCTGGCGAACTGGCACACCGGCGACCCGGGCGACATCCCGGCCGTCGGCGGGGCCATGGACCTGGCCCTGGGCGCCAAGGACACGTACGTCATGATGAACCTCCTCACGCGCGAGGGAGGAAGCAAGCTCGTCGAGACGTGCACCTATCCCCTGACCGGGGTTGGGTGTGTGACCCGGGTCTACACCGACGTCGCGGTGTTCCTCATCCGTCCCGAAGGCGTCCTCGTCCGCGAGACGCACGGGATGTCGTTCGAGCAGCTCCAGGCCATCGTGCCCGTGCCCCTGGCCCGGGTCTGAGCAGCCCTCACCGTGGCACCGTCAGCGCAGCCGTGACCCTCCCGGCTCACTCGACGAGGTCGAGGCGCAGCTCGTGGATCTCGCGGCCCACCGCCCTGCCCTTGGCCTCGAAGCCGGCCTGCGGTCGCCACTGCGGGCGCTCGATCCGGCTCACGCGAAACCGCGGGTGCCGGGCTGCCTCCATGAGGACGTGCTCGGCGTAGAACTCCTGGTCGGTGGCGATGAGGACGTAACCGCCGGGCTTCAGGACGCGGGCGAGCAGGTCGAGGTTCGTGGGCGAGACGAACCGGCGTTTCCGGTGCTTCTTCTTGCGCCACGGGTCAGGGAAGAAGAGGTGGATGGCATCGAAGGTCCGGTCCGCGACCCGCTCCTCGAGGAAGACGACGGCGTCACCCTGCTCGACCCGAAGGTTCGGCACGCCGGCCTCGTCTGCGGAGGCGAGCATCCGGGCCAGGCCCGGACTGTGCACGTCCATGGCCAGCACGTCCCAGGAAGGGAACTCAGCGGCATACGCGATGGCGGCCTGGCCGTGCCCACAGCCGATCTCCAGGGCGACCGGTGCGATCCGCCCGAACGCCCGCTCGGGATCGAACCGGCCGGCCGGCAACGCCCGCGCCGGACCGAGGCGCTCGAGTCGGTCGAGGGTGAGGGTGGACAGTCGACCCCGCCTGACGAAGCTGCGCACCCTCGCCGGCGTCACCCCCTCCGGCAGGTCGGGCAGGTGATGTGGCTTGCGTCGCGCTCGGGCGCGATCGCGCTGCTGGGCGGGTTCGTTCACCCCGGCATCGTAATGACGGCACGTGGCCTGCCGAGTCCCCGTCTCGGGTGGGTCAGCGTCGCCAGATCGTCACGACGGCCCGGTCGTCGCCGTGACCGGCGAGCGCGTGGTCGCAGAGGCGTTGGGCGAGACCCTCGAAACCCTTGGTGACGAAGGACTCGGCGCGTCCCAGCATCCGGTCGATGCCGTCGATGAGGGCCTTGTCACGCGCCTCGATGACACCATCGCTGTAGAGGACCAGGGCATCGCCACGTCGAATGGTTCCGGTCTCGCGCGGGTACTCGGCGCTGTCGATGACCCCGAGGAGCGGGCCACGCCCACCGGAGAGCATCCGCCAGCGGCCCGACCCCGCAGCGAACTGGGCCGCGGCGGGGTGCCCGGCGTAGCCGATCGAGAAGTCCCCGCTGTTGAGGTCGATCGCGACATGGACCGCGGTGGCAAAGCCCTCGGACCACCGGAGCCGGAGCAGGTGGTTGTTGGCCGCGTGGAGGAAGCCGTCCTCGCTCATCTCGCCGAGCAGACCCCCAAGGGCGCCGGAGAGCAGCAACGAGCGAGTGCCGGCCTGACGCCCCTTGCCGGAGACGTCGACGAGGGCGATCTCGAGCATCTTGCCGTCGGTGGAGCGTCCGGCGACGACGAAGTCACCGGCGAAGCTGTCGCCGAACGCCGACTCCAGCGCGATCTCGGCCGACCAGTCCGTGGGCAGCTCGGGCAGCTCCCCCTGGGCCTTCAGGCGGTCACGCATGTCGACGAGCATCGACTCGCCGCTCACGCCCACGACACCCACCTGGGCGCGGGCATGCGCCAGCCAGATCATGAGCAGCATGATCGCCAGCGTGACGATCTCGGTGCCGAAGGTCGCTCCCTTGCGCTCCCCGAGCGCCGCACCGATCACCGCCAAAGTGGTGAACAGTGCGAAGTACACCACGACGAGGTGCCGAGGCTCGAGGAAGAGCCCAGCGACGACGACGAGCAGCGCGAAGATGCCCCAGGGCATGTGCTCGGGCCACGCGGCGATCGCCCAACCGGCGCCCAGCCCGGCCAGGACGAGACCGATGACGAGAAGCCAGGGCGCCCGAGACATCCACGGCACGAGCATGCGGGCGCGACGGATCGTGCCAGTGGCGATGGCAGGGCGTTGAGAGACGTAGCTCTCGTTGAGGGCCACAGGCCTCCATCCATGGATCGAAGGGGCCGTGGAGGGCGGGCAGCGATCCTCGTCGTTTCAGTTGGTCGTTCAGTCGGTTCGGTCGGGCAGCGGGGGGAGGGTCTGCTCGCTCTCGTACGCCGAAACCATACCCACGCGGCGACGGTGTCGCGCCTCATCCGAAAATTCCGTGGCCAAGAAGGTATCGACGATCCGCGTGGCCTCCTCCTCGCTCGTGAACCGAGCCCCGATGGAGACGACCTGGGCGTCGTTGTGCTCTCGAGAGAGGGTGGCCAGCTCTGTCGACGAGCACAGGGCTGCGCGGATGCCGCGCACCTTGTTCGCCGCCATCTGCTCACCGTTCCCGGATCCGCCGAGCACCACGCCACGAGAGCCGGATTCGGCAGCCACGGCCTCCGCGGCGCGCAGCACGAACACCGGATAGTCGTCCTGCTCGTCATAGCCGAACGGACCGTGGTTGACGACGTCGTGGCCAGCGCCCTCCAGATGGGCGATGAGGGCCTGCTGGAGCTCGTAGGCGGCATGGTCGCCGCCGATGTGGATACGCATGTCAGTCCTTGCCGGTCGAGAAGCGAGTGGGCAGCGGGCGCTGGAGCCTCAGGTGAGGATGGGGCCCTGGCTCCGGGTCCGCTTCAGCTCGTAGAACCCCGGTGTGCCGGCGACGAGCACGCACCCGTCCCACAGGCGTGCGGCGGCCTCGCCCTTGGGGGCAGGGGTCACGACCGGGCCGAAGAAGGCGATCCCCTCGACCGAGATGATCGGCGTGCCCACGTCCGTGCCGACCAGGCTGATCCCCCTCTTGTGACTGCGTCGCAGGGCCGCATCATGGGTCTTGTGGTGCGCCGCGGAGGCGAGCCGCTCGGGCAGCCCGACCTCGCCGAGAGACTCCCGGACGACCTGGTCGAGGTCCTTGACCTTGCCGAGGTGGATCCGGGTGCCCATCGCGTCGTAGAGCGGCTTGACGACCTCCGGGCCGTGCTCCTCGGCAGCCGCGATGATCGTCCGCACGGGACCCCAGGCGTTGTCCATGAGGGAGCGGTACGCGGCGTCGAGGTCCCGATGCTCGTTGAGGACGGCCAGGCTCATCACGGACCACGTGACCTCGATGTCACGCAGCTTCTCGACCTCCATGAGCCAGCGAGAGGTCATCCAGGCCCACGGACAGATCGGGTCGAACCACATCTCCACGTGCTTGTGCTCGGTCACCATGGCATCATCCTCGCACTCACCTCGCGGCCTCCCCACGAGCGGTGGGCATTGGCCGATCCATCCCCCATTCGTGCGAGGATGTCCCCCGCGACGAAGCCGTCCACCTGCGGACGGCGGCGCCCGAACCGTCCCCTGAGGAGGCCTGCGTGCCCGGCAAGAACCTGACCCGCGACGAGGCGGCCCTGCGGGCCAGCCTGCTGCGGGTCGAGACCTACGACGTCCAGCTCGACCTGACGACGGGCCCCCAGACGTTCCGGACGGTCTCGACCGTGCGCTTCTCCTGCTCCGAGCCGGGAGCCGGGACGTTCATCGACCTCATCGCGGACTCGGTGCAGCGCGTGACCCTCAACGGCGTGGACCTCGACCCCGCCGAGGTCTTCGCCGACTCCCGCGTCGCACTCAGCGGCCTGGCGGACGAGAACGAGCTGACCGTCGACGCGACCGGCCGCTATACCAACACCGGGGAAGGGCTGCACCGGTTCGTCGACCCCATCGACAACGAGGTCTACCTCTACACCCAGTTCGAGGTGCCCGACTCGCGTCGGATGTACGCCGTCTTCGAGCAGCCCGACCTCAAGGCGTCCTTCCGGTTCAGGGTGACGGCCCCGGCACACTGGAAGGTCATCTCCAACTCCCCCACACCCGAACCGATCCCGGCCGGCGTCGTCGACCACACCGAGGTGGCCACGTGGGCCTTCGCACCGACGAAGCGCATCTCCTCCTACATCACCGCCCTCATCGCGGGCCCCTACGACGAGGTCCGCGACGAGGTCCAGACGCGCGCCGGCACCGTCCCGCTCGGCGTGTTCTGCCGCAGGTCGCTGACCCAGCACCTCGATGCCGACAACATCTTCGACTGCACGAAGAGGGGCTTCGCCTTCTTCGAGGCGGAGTTCGACCAGCCGTACCCCTTCGAGAAGTACGACCAGGTCTTCACGCCCGAGTACAACATGGGCGCGATGGAGAACGCCGGCGCGGTCACCTTCACGGAGGTCTACGTCTTCCGGTCCAAGGTCTCCGAGGCGAAGATCGAGCGCCGGGCGCTGACGATCCTGCACGAGCTCGCCCACATGTGGTTCGGCAACCTGGTGACGATGAAGTGGTGGGACGACCTCTGGCTCAACGAGTCGTTCGCCGAGTGGGCCTCCACGACCTGCCAGGCGGAGGCCACCGAGTGGACGAGCGCCTGGACGACCTTCGGCACCTCCGAGAAGGCCTGGGCCTACACCCAGGACCAGCTCAGCTCGACGCACCCGATCGCGGCGGACATGCGCCATCTCGAGGACGTCGAGGTGAACTTCGACGGCATCACCTACGCCAAGGGCGCCTCCGTCCTCAAACAGCTCGTCGCGTACGTCGGACGGGAGCCCTTCGTCGCCGCCCTGAGGGAGTACTTCAGGGCGCACGCCTGGGGCAACACGACGCTCGCCGACCTGCTCGGCGAGCTCGAGAAGGCATCTGGGCGCGACCTGACGTCGTGGGCCAAGCTCTGGCTCGAGACCGCGGGCGTCAACACGCTCCGGCCCGTCTTCGAGCTCGCCGGGGACGGCACGTACCGTTCCTTCGCCGTCGCACAGGCCGCACCGGGCGAGTACCCGACGCTTCGCCCGCACCGCCTCGGCATCGGTCTGTACGACCGAGCGGGTGACGCGCTCGTCCGCTCGCACTACGTCGAGGTCGACGTCGACGGCTCGCGCACGGACCTGCCCGAGCTCGTCGGCCGCGCCCAGCCCGACCTGCTGCTCCTCAACGATGACGACCTGGCCTATGCCAAGATCCGACTCGACGAACGGTCGCTGCGTACTGCCCTCGACCTGCCCCGTGGGTTCCAGGACTCCCTGCCGCGGTCCCTCGTGCTCGGGGCGACGTGGGACATGACCCGCGACGCGGAGATGTCTGCCCGCGACTTCGTGCGGTTCGTGCTCGACTCGCTCCCTGGTGAGCGGGACTCGACCCTGCTGCGCGTGCTGCTCACCCAGATCACCACGGCAACGCGCCTCTACACGTCGCCGGACCACCGTGCCGAGACGGCAGCGCTGCTCTCCTCCACGCTGCGGGGTCTCGCCGGAGCAGCCGAGCCCGGCAGCGACGCGCAGTTCCAGCTCATCGAGGCCTGGGCGAACACCACGGTCGACCCCGCCGACGAGGCGGCCCTGCGAGCACTGCTCACCGGCACCGAGTCACTGCCCGGACTCACCGTCGACACGGAGCTGCGTTGGACGCTCACCCTGGCCCTGGCCGCACTCGGTGTGGCGGAGTCGGACGAGATCCAGGCCGAGCTCGACCGGGACCCGACCGCGACGGGCAAGGAGCGGGCCGCGGAGGCGCTGGCCGCCCGCCCGACCGCGGCGGCCAAGGCGGACGCCTGGGCCAAGGCGGTGGAGCGCAACGACCTGTCCAACCAGATGGTCCAGGCCATCGGCAACGGCTTCCGCCGCAGCACCGACCTCACCCTCCTCGAGCCGTACACCGAGAAGTACCACGCCATGCTCGTCGACGCCTGGGCGGCGCGGAGCGTCGCCATCGGCGAACGAGTCGTCGGCGGCTTCTACCCGTTCGGCCTCGCGAACGAGGAGCTCAAGGCCGCCTCGGACACCTGGCTCGAGTCCCACCCGGACGCCCCGGCCGGCCTGGTGCGCACGGTCGCGGAGAACCGCGACACGATCACCCGCGCCCTCCGGGCGCAGGCGAAGGACGCCGAGCGCGAGTGAGCCTCGCCACTCGAGCGAGCTGAGCGGCATACACAATGGTCCGTATGCCGCTCAGCTCGCTTCCCTCCCTCACGTGGGCCCAGGTGGGTGAGTGGTTCATGGGCACCCCACTCCGGATCATCGCCACCATCGCGCTGGCGATCCTGGTGATGCGACTGCTGCACCGGGTCATCGATGGGGTCGTGGCCGGAGCGACGAGTCGCCACGCCCAGCGCGTCGCCGAGCCTCCGCGTGCCGGGAGGGCGCTGGCCCAGGCGATCGGCATGGCCAACGAGCGGCACGTGCAGCGCACCCGGACGATGGGTTCGCTGCTGCACAACCTCGTGACCATCGCCGTCGTGACGGTTGCCACCCTCACGGTCATGGCGCTGCTCGAGATCCCGCTCGGGCCGTTGCTCGCCTCGGTGGGAGTCGGCGGGGTCGCCCTCGGCTTCGGTGCTCAGAGCCTCGTCAAGGACTTCCTGTCGGGGATCTTCATGATCGTCGAGGACCAGTACGGCGTCGGTGACGTCATCGACACGGGCGAGGCCGTCGGAACGGTGGAGAACGTGTCGCTGCGCGTGACCCAGCTGCGCGACCCCAACGGCGTGACGTGGTACGTCCGGAACGGCGAGATCATCCGCATCGGCAACCGGTCGCAGGGCTGGTCGACGGCCATCGTCGACCTCTCCGTCGCCTACGACGAGGACATCGAGCGCGCGAAGGGGATCATCCAGGAGGTGGTGGACGACCTCAGGGGCTCCTCCCCGTGGGACGAGAAGATTCTCGAGTCGCCTACCACCGGCGTGGAGTCGATGGCCGGGGGCATCGTCACGATCCGCGTCATCGCGAAGACCGTTGCCCAGGAGCACTTCTCGGTCCAGCGGGAGCTGCGCGAGCGGATCAAGCTCGCCTTCGACAGGGCGGGCGTCCGGTCCCCCGCCGTGCTGCCCGCGGTCCCGCCCTATGGCGGCCAGGCCTGAGCGCCGTTGCAGGTCTGGGACAATCGGCGCCGTGACCTACTACGACGACTTCGGTGGCCACGAGACCTTTGCGAAGCTCGTCCGGGAGTTCTACCAGGGCGTGGCGCAGGACGACGAGCTGCGGGCGCTCTACCCCGAGCAGGACCTGGGGCCGGCCGAGGACCGGCTCCGCATGTTCTTCGAGCAGTACTGGGGCGGGCCGACGACCTACTCCGACCAACGCGGGCACCCGCGTCTGCGCATGCGCCACGTGCCGTTCCGCGTGACGCCCGACATGAGGGACCGTTGGCTGCTGCACATGATGAACGCGGTCGACACGCTGGAGCTCGATCCAGAGCTCGACGACCGGCTGCGCGACTACCTCACTCGGGCCGCGTACTCAATGGTCAACACCCCGGGGCCGGACGGCGCCTATTGACTCCGCGTCCCATGGACTCACAGGGAGTCACAGGTCATTCACCGGGCTTCGCGCTCCGTCCGGGTGTTGGCTGAGGGGCAGGGGCCACGCGACATGGCATCGAAACGTCAAGGAAGGGAACCCGACGTGACATCGATCAACAAGAAGGTTGCCGGCATCGCCGCCGTGGGTGCTGCCGCGCTGGCGATCGGATTCGGCATCTCATCCGCCGCCCAGGCCGACGAGGCCACACCCACGCCATCGCCCACGACGCAGAGCGGATCCAATGACAGCAGCGGCAACGGCAACGGTCGCGGCCAGGGCTGGGGGGCGGGCGGCCGGCACGGCATCGGCGGGATGGGTGCCTTCAGCGGTGACCTCTCCGAGCTCGCCTCGAAGCTCGGGGTCGACGAAAGTCAGCTGCGCGACGCCATGGCCGCGGTGCGGGACGACCTCAGGGACGAGCTGAAGGGACTGCGTGGGGCGGCCAAGGACGACCCAGGTGTGGACCGCCAGGCGCTGCGCGACCAGCTGCAACAGGAGCTCGCGGACGCGCTCGCGGCCGAGCTGGGTATCGACGCGAGCAAGGTCAGCAGCGCCCTCGAGGACCTCGAGGCCGCCCGCGAGGCCGAGCGTGACCAGGCCCTGACGGACCGGCTCGACCAAGCCGTGAAGGACGGCAAGCTGACCCAGGCGGAGGCCGACGCGGTGAAGAAGGCCGTGGACGCCGGCGTCATCGGTGGTGGGCCCGGCTTGGGCCTGCACCTCGGCCGCGGCCACCGCTGACGGCGCCCCACCTTGGCCAGATCCCCCGCACCCTCCCGACAAGAACTGCGCACTCCTGGTCTGTGAGCGCGGTCCTCGGAACTGAGCATCGTGCAGCCTGCACTCGTGCAGATCGGACGCTCTTCGGCGACAGGTGCGCAATTCTCGCGGGTTGACGGGCTGGTCGGCGCCGACGGAGGACTAGCGGGTGCGGAGGGCGACACCGCCCGTAGCCGGCCAAGCTACGCGATGGCCGGTCATCCAGGCCGTGGAGCGGTCCGTCACGGCGAGCCTGAAGACGAGGCGCAGTGCCGCGTCGCGGAAGACCCGCCCCATCGGGCCGGGGATCTTCGCGCTGCTGCTCCGCGCGCCGGCCGCGACGATGCGCTCGACCCGCTCCCGCCGGGCTGACTCGTAGGCCGCGAAACCGTCCTCGATGAAAGCTGAGTCACGCAGGGACGTCGCCAGGACGACGGCATCCTCGAGGGCCATGGACGCACCCTGACCGGAGCTCGGCGACGGGGCGTGGGCGGCATCGCCCAGGACGACGAGCCGACCGCGACGCCACACCGGCACGTGCGGGAGGTCGTGGGTGTTGTCCGCGGTGAGCTCCAGCTCACCGCCCCGGATGAGGTCCGCTGCTGGGCCGGCGTCCGTCTGGACGAGAGAGGCAAGCCACTCACGCCACGTCTCCGGCGAGGTAGTTGCGCGCTCCGCCGCCCCGATCGGCGCGCGCGGCACGTTGAGGAACCAGACGACGTCGCCCTCGGGCGTCGGGTGGGCGCCGAAGAAGGCGCCTGAACCGAAGACGAAGTGCCATGCCTCCGCTTCGTAGCCGGCTGCAGCCGCCGCGCCCCGGGTCACACCGCCGAAGTTGGTCAGGCCCACGTAGCGGGCCGCTGACGCCGTGGGGTCGATGGTCCTTCGGACGAGCGAATGCACGCCGTCAGCACCGACGAGGAGGTCACCGTTGAGACGCGACCCGTCGGTCAGTCGCACGCTGACGCCATGAGGGTTCTCCTCGATCGCATCGACGCGACTCGACCACCGAACTTCGACGCCACGCCGCTCCGCCTCGTCCGCGAGCACTCGAGCGAGCCTTGCTCGCTTCATCGTCAGAGCGCGTGTGCCGTCTGGCAGGGGGACGCCGAGGGAGACCCGTCCGAGACGGGCGCCGGTTGCGGAGTACATGACGTTCGTCGCGGTCGGGAACCCGCACGCCCTGGCCAGGTCGAGGGCGCCGATGACATCGAGCGCGTGGAGCCCGTTCGGTGCGACGGTGAGGTACGAACCTGCCGTCGCCATGGCGCGGGACCGTGCCTCGAGGACCACGGCGTCGATGCCGGCTTTCCGCAGCGCCAGCCCGGTCGCGGGGCCGGCGATGCCGCCGCCGATGACGAGTGCTCTCATGGTGCTACCCTTCCTTACGAGAATCAGATATTTCGATATTTGAAAGGTAGCCGCCGTGTCGCCATCTCGTCAAGGGAAGAGCAGGCAGCCCGACAAGCAGCGCCGCATCGAGGCACTCGGCCTCGCGCTGCAGCAGTACCAGCGCAGCGTGCAGGCGTTCGACGACGCGGTCGGTCGACGTCTCGGGCTGGGCCCTGCGGACCTGCGCTGTCTCGACTGGCTGGCCGACGGCCCGAAGACGGCAGGCCAGCTCAGCTTCGCGACGGGGCTCAAGCCGGCCGCGACGACGGCTCTCATCGACCGGCTGTCACGCAAGGGCTACGTCCGCCGGATCCGCCCGGAAGCGGACCGCCGCACCGTGCTCGTGGAGATGACGGAGCTGGGCCAGCAGCGCACGTGGGAATGTTACGGACCACTCGTGGCCGCCGGTCAGCCATCGCTCGAGGCCCTCTCCGACGAGCAACTGGAGTTCATGGCCGACTACCTCGACCAGATCCGAGAGCTCACCGATGCCTACCGCACACGGCTCGGCGAGGAGTGAGTCACGGTCGTGGCGGGCCCGCCTCGACCCGCCGCCTGACCTCGGCGAGGCCGTCCGGCCCCTCCGGTAGATCCCACCAGCTCTCGATCCACCACGTGGCGCCGGCCTCCTCCCAGGCCTCGGGCTCGGCGGGCTCGAGCGTCGTGAACGAGCCGTGCGAGTCGGCCTCGATGACGGCGTCGTAACCATCCATGGTCAGCCCCGCGGCG
>DASUQN010000461.1:0-5089 GCA_036280515.1 Intrasporangium sp.
TTCGGCAAGGCGGGTGACACGGGCATGTATGCCCAGACCCGCGCCGACGACCTCGTCATCCGGTGCATCCGGGAGCTGCTGAACCGCAACCCCTCGCTGCCCAAGGACCAGGTCGAGGAAGTCGCGATCGCGGCGACCACCCAGATCGGCGACCAGGGCCTGACCCTGGGGCGCACGGCGGCCCTCCTGTCCGGGCTGCCCAACACCACTCCGGGCTACTCCGTCGACCGTATGTGCGCGGGCGCCATGACCGCGGTGACCAACACGGCGAGCTCGATCGCCTTCGGCGCCTACGACGTCGCGATCGCCGGCGGCGTCGAGCACATGGGCCGGCACCCGATGGGTGAGGGCGTGGACCCCAATCCGCGCATCCTCGCGGAGAGGATCGTCGACCCCGAAGCCCTCGTCATGGGCAAGACCGCCGAGAACCTCCACGACCGGTTACCGCACCTGACCAGGGAGCGCTCGGACGCTTTCGCCGTCGCCAGTCAGGAGAAGCTCGCCAAGGCCTACGCCAACGGCACGATCCAGCGCGACCTCGTCTCGGTGGCCGTACGCCACGACGAGCTCGGCTGGGGGCTCGCCACGGCCGACGAGCCCCCGCGCCCCGGCACGACCTTCGAGGACCTGGCCACGTTGAAGACGCCGTTCCGCCCCCACGGCAGGGTCACCGCCGGCAACGCCGCCGGTCTCAACGATGGCGCGACGGCATGCCTGCTCGCCTCCGAGCGGGCCGCCGCCGAGCTCGGGCTGCCGGCCCGGATGCGCCTCATGACGTACGCCTTCGTCGGCGTCGAGCCGGAGGTGATGGGCATCGGTCCGGTGCCTGCCACGGAGAAGGCCCTCGCCAAGGCGGGCCTGACGATCGAGGACATCGGGCTCGTGGAGCTGAACGAGGCGTTCGCCGTCCAGGTGCTCGCCTTCCTCGACCACTTCGGCATCGCCGACGACGACCCGCGGGTCAACGAGTACGGCGGCGCCATCGCCGTCGGACACCCGCTCGCCAGCTCCGGCGTGCGACTCATGACCCAGCTCGCCCGCCAGTTCGAGGAGCACCCGGAGGTCCGCTACGGACTCACCGCGATGTGCATCGGCATCGGCATGGGCGGCTGCGTCATCTGGGAGAACCCGCACCACGAGGCGTACGTCCCGTCGCAGGACGCCACGAGCACGGAGGAGCAGAAGTGACCAGCACCACGACGACCAACCCCGCAGTCGACCTCCACGACGAGGTCGTCACCCACGCCCACGTCCGTGACGTTGCTCTGCCGGGAGGACTCGGGACCCTGGCCCTGCTCACGCTCGACAACGGCTTCGACCACACCAGGCCGAACACGTTCGGCCCCCGGTCCATCGCCGAGCTCCGCGCGGCGATCGACGGCCTGCGGCAGCGCGCGGAGGCCGGCGACATCGTCGCCGTGGCCGTGACCGGCAAGCCGTTCATCTTCTCGGTGGGCGCCGACCTCACCGGCGTGCCGCGCATCACCGACCGGGAGCAGGCCCGCGCGCTGGCGCGGGCGGGACACGCGACCTTCACGGCGTTCGCCGACCTGCCGGTCCCGACCTTCGCGTTCATCAACGGGGCCGCCATGGGAGGTGGCGTCGAGCTCGCCCTCTCGGCGACCTATCGCACCATCAGCGCCGGCGTCCCAGCGGTGGCCCTGCCCGAGGTGTTCCTCGGGCTCGTCCCCGGGTGGGGTGGCTGCTGGCTGCTGCCCAACCTCGTCGGAGTCGACAGCGCCCTCAAGGTCATCATCGAGAACCCGCTCTCCCAGAACCGGATGCTGCGGGGCGTCGAGGCGTTCTCGCTCGGCCTCGCCGACGCCATCTTCGAGCCGGCCGACTTCCTCGAGCGCTCGGTCGACTGGGCCACCAGTGTCCTGTCCGGTGCCATCACGGTGGACCGTCCCGAGGTGGACCGCGACGAGGCCGCCTGGACGGCCGCGATCGCCAGGGCCAAGGGCACCGCGGACCTCAAGACCGGCCGTCAGGCCCCTGCGGCCTACAGCGCGCTCGACCTCCTCGCCGCGGCGCGCACCGCGACGCGCGACGAGGGCTTCGCAGCCGAGGACGAGGTGCTTGCCGACCTCGTCATGAGCGAGGAGCTGCGCGCTGGGCTCTACGCCTTCGAGCTGGTCCAGAAGCGCGCCAAGCGTCCCGCCGGAGCCCCGGACAAGGGCCTCGCCCGCGGGGTGACGAAGGTCGGCATCGTCGGCGCCGGCCTCATGGCCAGCCAGCTGGCGCTCCTCTTCATCCAGCGCCTCCAGGTGCCCGTCATCCTCACGGACCTCGACGACGAGCGCGTCGCCAAGGGCGTCGGCTACGTCCACGCCGAGCTCGACAAGCTCGCTGCCAAGGGTCGGCTCAATGGGGACCGCCTCAATCGCTACAAGGGGCTCGTGACGGGATCGACGAGCAGGGACGGCTTCGCGGACGCGGACTTCGTCATCGAGGCAGTCTTCGAGGAGCTGTCGGTCAAGCAGCAGGTCTTCGCCGAGCTCGAGAGCATCGTGGGGATCGACTGCGTGTTCGCGACGAACACGTCGAGCCTGGCGATCACCGAGATGGCCGGTGGGCTCGCACACCCCGAGCGGGTCGTCGGCTTCCACTTCTTCAACCCGGTCGCGGTGATGCCCCTGCTCGAGATCATCCCCGGCGCGCAGACCGACGACGCGACGCTGGCCACGGCCTTCGCGGTCGGCAGCGAGCTGAAGAAGACGTGCATCCGTGCGGCCGACCGCCCGTCCTTCATCGTCAACCGCCTGCTGGGGCGTTTCATGGGTGAGGCGAGCAGGATCCTCGACGAGGGCACCCCGATCGACGTCGTCGACCGCGCCTTCGCCGGCCTCGCGCCGATGCCGCCGTTCGTGCTCATCGGCCTCGTCGGCCCGGCGATCGCGTTGCACAACGGGGAGACGCTGGTGCGCGCCTTCCCGGACCGCTTCTACTCCTCGCCGACGCTCCAGCGGCTCGTCGCGGCGAAGAAGCCGGGCTTCTACGACCTGGGCTCCGGCAGGCCCGTGCTCGACCCGGAGGTGGCCGGGCTCGTCGAGAAGCCCGCCGAGCCCGTCGTCCTCCAGGTCCGTGATGTGCGCGAGCGCGTGCTCGCCGTGTTGGCTGACGAGGCCCACCGGATGCTCGACGAGGGGGTCGCCCAGTCCCCCATGGACCTCGACCTGGCCATGATCACCGGCGCGGGCTTCCAGTTCTGGAACGGTGGGATCACCCCGCTCCTCGATCGCACCGGCGTCTCCGAGCGGGTCACTGGACGGCGCTTCCTCCCACCCGGGGCCGCCACCCGGCCCGCCTAGGGGACCACGAGGCCGTATGCCGCTAGGCTCGGCCCAGCCCCGCGCTCCCCGAGCGTTGGGCTGGGTCGCGGCTCAGCGGCATACGTGTCGCAAGTTGCGTTAACTCATATATGAGTTAACCTCGGGTCCGTGTCTGAGACCTATTTGACCCGAATCGGCGGCCTGATCCGCGACGCGCGACGCCACAAGGGGATGACCCAGTCCGAGCTCGCGGAACTGCTGGGGACCTCCCAGGGTGCCGTCACCAGGATCGAGGCCGGCCGGCAGAACCTCAGTCTTGACATGTTGGCCAAGATCGGCGATGCGCTCGACTCCGAGTTCGTCTCGGTGGGTCACTCGGGCCCCCAGCACCTGCGCATCGTCGGCGGCAGGCAGCTGTCCGGCTCGATCGATGTCAAGACGTCGAAGAACGCCGCCGTGGCACTGCTGTGCGCGTCCCTGCTCAACCGCGGGCGGACGACGCTCCGCAACCTGGCCCGCATCGAGGAGGTCAACCGGATCCTCGAGGTGCTCGCCTCGATCGGCGTCCGGACCCGCTGGCTCCCCGACAGCAACGACCTCGAGATCATCCCTCCGACGCAGCTGCGGCTCGACGCCATCGACGTCGCGGCCGCGCGGCGCACCCGGACGGTCATCATGTTCCTCGGTCCGCTCCTGCACGACTACCCGGAGTTCCGGCTGCCGTACGCAGGCGGCTGCGACCTGGGCACGCGCACCGTCGAGCCGCACCTGTCCGCCCTGCGCGCCTTCGGGCTCGAGGTGACCGCGACCCACGGCTTCTACGAGGCGCGCTCGAACCGAGGCGTCAGCCCGAGCCGCGCCATCGTGCTCACCGAGCGCGGCGACACGGTCACCGAGAACGTCCTCATGGCGGCAGCCCGCCACGAGGGGACGTCCGTCATCCGCAACGCCTCCCCCAACTACATGGTCCAGGACCTCTGCTTCTTCCTCGAGAGGCTCGGCGTCCGGATCGACGGCATCGGCACCACGACGCTCGTCGTCCACGGCCGCGCGCACATCGACGTCGATGTCGACTACGCCCCGAGCGAGGACCCGATCGAGGCGATGAGCCTGATCGCCGCCGCCGTCGTCACCCACTCCTCGATCACCATCTGCCGTGCCCCCATCGAGTTCCTCGAGATCGAGCTGGCGACGCTCGAGGGGATGGGGATGAAGTACGACCTGAGCGAGGAGTACATGTCGGCCAACGGCAAGACCCGGCTGGTCGACATCACGACGGTCCCCGGGCCGCTCCGGGCGCCGACGGACAAGATCCACCCGATGCCGTTCCCCGGGCTCAACATCGACAACCTGCCCTTCTTCGCCCTCATCGGTGCGGTGGCCGAGGGCAGCACGATGATCCACGACTGGGTCTACGACAACCGGGCGATCTACCTCACCGAGCTGACCAAGGTCGGAGCGCGGGTCCAGCTGCTCGACCCGCACCGCGTCATGATCGAGGGACCCACCCGGTGGCGGGCCGCGGAGGTGGTCTGCCCTCCGGCGCTGCGCCCAGGGGTCGTCATCCTCCTCGCGATGCTCGCCGCGCCCGGCACGTCGGTGCTGCGCAACGTCTACGTGATCAACCGAGGGTACGAAGACCTCGCCGACCGGCTCAACGCGCTCGGCGCGACGATCGAGGTCTTCCGCGACATCTAGGTCCAAGAACCTCAACCGGCTGCCATCCGACCCCGGCCACCTACTTCGCCGAGTCCGTGCGGCGGCCCTGCACCGCGGAACCACTCGCTTCACTGGGTTCCGCTGTGCGGAGGCGGGCC
>DASUQN010000462.1:0-2348 GCA_036280515.1 Intrasporangium sp.
GGATTCACCCTGCGCAACGTGGCCGGCGGATGGCGGATGTACAGCCGGGCCGACTATGCACCCGTCGTGGAGAAGTTCGTCCTCGACGGCCAGCAGGCCAGGCTCACCCAGGCCTCGCTGGAGACGCTGGCCGTCATCGCCTACCGCCAGCCGGTCTCGAGGGCGCGGGTCAGTGCCGTCCGCGGCGTCAACGTCGACGGCGTGGTCCGCACCCTGATGTCCCGTGGGCTCATCGAAGAAGTGGAAGAGGTGGGGGAGAGCGGCGCGATTCTCTACCGGACGACGCCCTTCTTCCTGCAACGAATGGGCCTCTCGTCGCTGGACGAGCTGCCGCCGCTCGCGCCCTTCCTGCCGGACGTGGATGTCATCGACGAGCTGATCGAGGAGGGTCACGCATGAGCGAGTACAGCAGGTCGCCACGTCAGCCACGCAAGCGCCAGTCCGGCTCGACCCCCAAGGGCGGTACGGGCGCTCGCTCAGCGTCCAAGTCAGGGTCCAAGCCAGGGCCCAAGCCAGCGTCGAAGCGCGGGACCGGCGCCCGCTTCGCCGGCTCGACGAAGCCGAGCCAGCCGACCAAGCTGCCGAGCCGTCCCGCCAGTCCGCCGGTGGACGTCCACGATCCGCAGGGCGTGCGTCTGCAGAAGCTCATGGCGGCGGCCGGAGTCGGCTCCCGCCGGGTGTGCGAGAACCTCATCGAGCAGGGCCGCGTAGAGGTGGACGGTCACGTCGTGACCGAGCTGGGAGTCCGGATCAACCCGCGCTCCCAGGTCGTCCACGTCGATGGGGTGCGCGTCAATCTCGACGAGGACCGGGTGTACCTCGCGTTCAACAAGCCCAAGGGTGTCGTCACGACGATGAACGACGACCTCGGCCGCGTCAGCATTGCCGACTACGTCGGCAACCGCGAGCAACGGCTCTTCCACGTCGGCCGGCTCGACGCCGACACCGAGGGGCTGCTCCTGCTCACGAACGACGGTGACCTCGCCCACCGGCTCCAACACCCGAGCCACGGCGTCCTCAAGACCTACCTCGCCACCGTCCGCGGACCCGTCGGCAAGGACGTCGGCAGGCAGTTGCGTCAGGGCGTCGAGCTCGAGGACGGCGCGGTGCAGGTCGACTCGTTCAAGGTCGTCGACTCACAGCCGGGCAAGGCCATCGTCGAGGTGGTGTTGCACGAGGGTCGCAAGCACGTGGTGCGACGGATGCTCGAGGCCGTCGGCCACCCGGTCCTCGAGCTGGTTCGGACCGAGGTGGGCCCGATCCGTCTCGCCGACCTGCGCTCCGGCCGCATGCGCAGGCTCAACAAGGCGGAGGTCGGCGCCCTCTACAAGGCCGCGGGCCTGTGAGGTCCGGGACGACACACGTCCGGATCATCGGCACCGGGCTCATCGGCACGAGCTTGGGAATCGCATTGTCGGCCAAGGGATTTGACGTTTCTCTGGAGGACCCGTCGCCGACGGCCTGCCGGCTTGCACGGGACCTCGGTGCCGGTCACCTCGCCGCGCAGCTTGACCCCGAGCCCGACATCGTGGTCGTCGCGGCGCCACCGGACGTGACAGCGGACGTCGTCGTCGCGGCGCTCGGGCGGTGGCCCCGGTCCGTCGTCACCGACGTGGCGTCGGTGAAGCAGACGGTCCTCGACGGGGTGCTCCGGTCAGGTGCTGATGCGTCCCGCTACGTCGGGTCACACCCCATGGCGGGTCGTGAACGATCCGGTGCGGCGGCCGCCCGGCGCGACCTCTTCGATGGCCGGGCCTGGGTGGTCGTACCTCACGATGGCTCGGCCGCGGAGGGCGTTGATGCGATCCGCGAGATCGCGACGTTGGTGGGCTCGGCGGTTCGCGTCATGCCGGCGCGCGAGCACGACGAGGCCGTCGCGGCCGTGTCTCACGTGCCCCAGGTCGCAGCGAGCATCGTGGCAGCGTGTCTCCGTGAGCTTCCCGAGCCGGCGGTCGGGCTCGCCGGCCAAGGATTGCGCGACGTCACGCGGATCGCCGCGAGCGACCCCCGGCTCTGGACGCAGATCCTCGCGGGCAACGCGAAGGCGGTCCGTGACGTCCTGCTCGATCTGCGCGCCCAGGTCGACGCCGTCGTGAGCGCCCTCGATGGACTCGTCGACGGCGAGGAGGAGGGGTCACTGGGCACGCTCAGCGGGATGCTCGAGGCTGGCAACCTCGGGCGCGCGCGCATTCCCGGCAAGCATGGCGCTGCGCCCACCGCCTACGCCGTCGTCTCCGTGCTCGTGCCTGACAAGCCGGGATCCATCGGCCGGCTCCTCACCGACATGGGCGACGCCGGCATCAACCTCGAGGACCTGCAGCTCGAGCACGGTCTCGGCCAGCCCTTCG
>DASUQN010000463.1:0-3195 GCA_036280515.1 Intrasporangium sp.
CGTGTCCGAGGTGTACTCCGTCACCGGCGACGCAGACCTCATCGCCATGGTCCGGGTGCGCGCCCACGAGGAGCTCGCCGACATCATCGCGGACCGGCTGAGCAAGGTCCAGGGGGTGGTTGGCACCTCCACTCACATTGCCTTCCGGACGTACTCCTCGCACGATCTCGAGGCGGCCTTCAGCCTGGGCCTCGACGGCGAGTAACACCGACGAGTAACACCGACGGGCAACACCACGAGCACCGACCGGGCCGCACCCGAGCGAGAGGCGTCCGAGGTGCGCCACGGACGAGGGCCCGCTCAGGAGCGGGTGACCTCGATCCACCGCTCGATGACCCGGGTCGCCGCACCGGAGTCGATGGCTTCCGCAGCGCGGTCCACGCCAGCCTGGAGGTCGCGGTCGAACGACGTCTGGTCGTCGCCGGAGTCGGGCTGCGTCAGCGCCAGGGCGATCCCTGAGTTCAGGAGCACGGCGTCCCGGATCGCGCCGGTCGCACCGGCGAAGACATCTCGGACCACGGCTGCGTTGTGCGCGGCGTCGCCGCCACGGAGGGCCTCGGTCGGATGCAGCTCCAGCCCGAGACGGGTCGGCTCGACCGTGCGGTCCCGGACCTGCCCGTCGCGGACCCACCACACGGTCGTCGTCGTGGACACCGTCACCTCATCGAGGCCGTCGTCCCCGCGGAAGACCGCCGCGTCCTTACCACGACCGGCGAAGACGCCAGCAAGCAGCGGCGCCATCCCGGCGTCGGCGCAGCCGACTGCGGCGTAGGTCGGCTGGGCCGGGTTCGTCAGCGGGCCGAGGAAGTTGAAGGCGCTGCCGACGCCGAGCTCCCTTCGGGGCACGGCCGTGTGCCGGAAGGACGGGTGGAAGGTCTGGGCGAAGCAGAACGTGATGCCCGCCTGCCCGACCACCTCGACGACCCGCTCAGGGGCGAGCGACAGGTCGATGCCGAGCGCCTCGAGGACGTCGGCCGAACCCGACGATGACGACGCGGCACGGTTGCCGTGCTTGACCACGCGAACCCCCGCAGCAGCCGCCACGATGGACGACATCGTCGAGATGTTCACCGTGTGCGCTCGGTCACCGCCGGTGCCGACGATGTCGAGACTCGGACCCTCGACCTCGATCCGGTGCGCTCGCGACAGCATGACCTCCGCCAGCCCCTGCATCTCCTCGACGCTCTCGCCCTTGGCCCGAAGGCCCACGAGGAAGCCGGCGATCTGTGCCGGGGTGGCCTCGCCGTCCATGATCTGCGCCATGGCCCACTCGACGGCCGCCCGCCCGAGGTCCCGGCCGGCGAGGAGGTCGGTGTAGATGGTCGGCCAGGTCAGCGCATCGTCCTGCGTCATCACGCGACGCGGCTCAGGCCGTGCGCACGGACGAACGTGCGAGCAGGCTCACGGCCGAGGTGAGGTCGACCGGGTCCAGCGGGTGCGGCACCGCAAGGTCCGCCATCGACCAAGCCGCGAGCCAGGCGTCCTGCGGGCGCCCGGTGAGCACGATGATCGGGGGGCAGTTGAAGATCTCGTTCTTCAGCTGGCGCGCCAGGCCGAGGCCACCGATCTTCGCTGCCTCGCCGTCGAGGATCAGGATGTCGAACGGCTCGGTCTCGACGGCGGTCACGACCGCAGCAGCGGTGGCGCACTCGAGCCAGTGCACCACCTCGACGTCCTTGGCGGGACGACGGCCCACCGCGGCACGAACCGCGTCACGGGTCGTGATGTCGTCGCTGTAGAGCAGCACGTTCACCTGGTGCAGCGGCGCCGTGCCCCGGCGCTCGGTGGCGATCTCGTTCGAGGCGGTCATGCCGCCGATGCTACCGGTCGGCGGCGAGCCGTCGGGCGCGCCCTTGCGGGGAGGGAACGGATCCCGACGACGCTGCCGGATCGCGCAGGATCAGACCCCCACGGCGGCTCCAGGCAGGACCTGTCCTGGAGCGCTCGATGTGGCCATGACGTGCGCAAACGTCATGAAACCATCAGTACCCCATCGAAAACTGGGGGTCGCTCTCACACTCGGGAACGAATGTGGGAATAATGACCGACGTGGCGACAGCATCAGCAGTTCCTTCAAGCGCAATAGCGACGGCCGGGCACGGACCGGCGACCCGGCCCAACATGGTTGCCGTTGGCACCATCGTGTGGCTCTCGAGCGAGCTCATGTTCTTCGCGGGTCTGTTCGCTGTGTACTTCCAGCTCCGGTCCGTCCGGGGGGACCTGTGGGCGGAGCAGGTGGAGAAGCTCAACCTCCCGTTCGCCTCCATCAACTGCCTCGTGCTCGTCGTGTCCTCCGTGTGGTGCCAGCTCGGTGTGTGGAAGGCGGAGCGCGGTCAGAAGGCCCGTACCGGCTCCCTGTTCGACCTGAAGAACTGGGGCATGCGGGAGTGGTACGTCCTCACCTACCTCTTCGGCTCGTTCTTCATTGCGGGCCAGGTGATGGAGTACGCCGAGCTCGTCCACGAGAACGTCACCCTGAGCTCTGACGCCTACGGCTCCGTCTTCTACATGGCGACCGGCTTCCACGGTCTGCACGTCACCGGTGGTCTGCTCGCCTTCCTGCTCATCATCGGGCGCACCTTCACGACTCGTCGCTACACGCACGCGAACGCGACAGGCGCGGTCGTCACGTCGTACTACTGGCACTTCGTCGACGTCGTCTGGATCGCGCTCTTCGCCACCATCTACATCCTCCAATGACCTCAACCGCGCCCAGTGCGCCGGGCCCGACCAGCACCACTTGCACCGCCCCGACGGACGACAGGACCTCACAGTGAACGCCTTGGCCGCACGCCGACGACACCCCGCCGCGATCGCGCTGCTCATCCTCGTCGGCCTGCTCATCATGGGTGGCGCCTACTCCTTCATCGCCCCCAAGGACGCCAACGCGTCCACGGCCGTAGCAGCGGCCTCCGTCGAGGAGGGCCAGAAGCTCTTCCTCGGCAACTGCGCCTCGTGCCACGGCACCAACGCCCAGGGCACGGACTCCGGACCCTCCCTCGTCGGTGTGGGTGCGGCAGCGGTCGACTTCCAGGTCGGCACCGGCCGCATGCCGATGGCCAGGCCGGATGTCCAGGCCCCGCGCAACGACGTCAAGTTCGACGCCGACGAGATCGCCTCGCTCGCCGCCTACGTCGCGACGCTGGGCCCCGGCCCGGCGATCCCCGACGAGCAGTGGACGACCGTCATCGAGCC
>DASUQN010000464.1:0-2431 GCA_036280515.1 Intrasporangium sp.
GACATACGAGGTGATCCCGATGACCGGGGGGTCCGGCACGTCGTCCTGCCGTTCAGCGGGGCACATCACTGGTTCCTGCTCGGTCCAGGTGCCTGAGCAGGCACTCGAGCGTGAGGGCGACACCGTCGTCGTCGTTGGAGGGACAGACCCGGTCCGCGACGGCGCGGACCTCCTCATGCGCGTTGGCCACGGCCCACCCGACGCCGGCCCATCGGATCATCGGCACGTCATTGGGCATGTCCCCGAAGGCCCAGACGTCATGGACCTCGATCCCCCGGCCGGACGACCATCGCTCGAGGGCGACTGCCTTCGTGACGCCCGCGGCGTTGATCTCGGCCAGCCCCCCAGCACCGGAGTACGCGACCTGAGCGCGGTCGCCGACCACCTCGGTGACTCGGCTCAGGAACTCCTCGTCCCTCAGGGTCGCCGATTTCGCGAGGAGCTTGCCAACCGCCTCGTCGTCGAGCTCATCGATCGGCGCCTCGATCGCGTCGTGCGGGACGACGTGCCCGGGATCGTGCGAGAACAGCGTCTCGAACCACAGGCCGCTGCCTCGCTCCGCCGCGAACGTCACGTCGGGCACGGCGCGACGCAGGTCCTCGACGATGGCTCGCACCACGGTGTGCTCGAACCCGGTGTTGCTGATGACCTCCCGAGCCTCGACGTCGTAGATGAACGCGCCGTTCCCGCAGATGGCGATGCCATGCCCGCCCACCGCCGCCGCCAGCTCGTCGAGCCAGCGCGGTGGCCTGGCTGTGACGAAGACGACCTCGATGCCGGCCTCCTCGGTGGCGGCGAGCGCAGCACCGGCCCGGCGGGAGAGCGTCCCGTCGGATCGGAGCAGCGTGCCGTCGAGGTCGGTCGCGATCAGACGAGGCGTGTCATCCATCCGTGTGAGTCCTCGACCCGGCCGTACTGGATGTCGAGCAGCCGTCCTCGAATCGCCGTCGCCACCTTGTCCTCGTGACCGTCACGACGGTGGTCGACCGACCCACCGTCCCAACGCAGCTCACCGACAGGGGTGATGACGGCAGCAGTGCCGCAGGCGAAGATCTCGACGATGTCGCCGGCTGCCGCGCCCTCCTTCCACTCCTCGATGGGGATGCGCCGCTCCTCGGGCTCCAGGTCGAGCTCCTTGGCCAGCTCGAGGATCGACATCCGGGTGACGCCCTCGAGGATCGTGCCGGTCAGCTCCGGCGTGACGATCTTGCCATCCCTAGTGACGAGGAAGAGGTTCATCCCGCCGAGCTCCTCGATGTAGGTGTGCGTCGAGGAGTCGAGAAAGACCGCTTGGTCGCAGCCGTGCTCCGCACCCTCGAGCTGCCCGGCGAGCGACGAGGCGTAGTTCCCACCGCACTTGGCGGCGCCGGTGCCGCCGGCACCCGCTCGGGCGTAGGACGTGGAGATCCACAGGGTGACGGGCTTGACCCCGCTGGTGAAGTACGAGCCGGCCGGCGAGGCAATGACCGAGAAGGTCACCTGCTGCGCCGCGCGAACCCCGAGGAACGCCTCGGAGGCAAACATGAACGGGCGCAGGTAGAGGCTCTTCTCCCCCTCAGCGCCGGGCACCCACTCCTGGTCGATGCTGACGAGCTGTCGCAGCGACTCGATGAAGTCGGCCTCGGGCAGCTCGGGGAGTGCGAGTCGCCGTGCCGACCGGGCGAACCGCGCTGCGTTGGCCTCGGGCCGGAAGGTCCAGATCGACCCGTCCGCGTGCCGGTAGGCCTTCATCCCCTCGAAGATCTCCTGCGCGTAGTGCAGCACGGCTGCCGCGGGCTCGAGCTGGAACGGACCGTACGGCTGGACCCGTGCGCCCGTCCACCCGTCCTCGCCGGACCAGTCGATGACGACCATGTGGTCCGTGAAGGTCTTGCCGAAGCCGGGGTTCTCGAGGACCTGCGCGATCCGCTCGGACGGGGTGGCGTCCTCGCGGCGGGTGACCTCGAAGGACATCTGGGTCATGGCTAAACCTCCGTAACGGCAATCTGCGTGATCCATTGCAGGCTAGCGCCCACATGCTGAGACGGCGAAGGCGGCCAGTCGAAGGAGCAGTCCGCGAGGGCGTGCTCGATGGATGGATCTGGTCTCAGAGGCGCGAGGCGATCGCGTCGCCGACCCCCGAAGTGGACCGCACCGCGCTCCCGCGCTCAGCGAGGTCGGCCGCGACGGCAGCCTCCACGCGGCTTGCGTCGTCAGCACGCCCGAGGTGCGCGAGGAGCAGGGCCACGGAGAGGATCGCCGCGGTGGGGTCGGCCTTGCCCTGCCCGGCGATGTCGGGAGCCGAGCCGTGAACCGGCTCGAACATGCTCGGCGTCGTGCGAGCAGGGTTGATGTTGGCCGAGGCAGCGAGCCCGATGCCGCCCGCGATGGCTGCTGCGATGTCGGTGATGATGTCGCCGAAGAGGTTGTCGGTGACGATGACGTCGAAGCG
>DASUQN010000465.1:0-4542 GCA_036280515.1 Intrasporangium sp.
ACGTTCACGATCTTGCCCCCACCGGATGATGGCGGGAACGACGGACCGGGCAAGCCACCGAAGCCACCGAAGCCAGCAAGCACCCGCTGACCCGCCCAGCCGGCTGGTCTGGGCGCAACCACGCACCCAGGGTGCGCGCGACGGGAAGCCGGCTCAGCGGCATACGGCCTCATGACGAAGGCCCCGACACGAGCGAGTCGGGGCCTTCGTGGCGGACTGGGGAGGGGTCAGCCGGCGAGCACCGTGCGCACGACGGCGGCGACCCGGCCACCCTCGGCACGTCCCGCGACGGCGGCGTTGGCCGCCTTCATGGCCACGCCCATCTGCTGCATGCCCGTCGCTCCCGAGGCGGCGACGGCCTCGCGGACGATCCGCTCGAGCTCGGCATCGTCGAGCTGCTTTGGCAGGTAGGTCTCGAGGACGGCGAGCTCGGCGTGCTCCACCTCAGCCAGCTCGGCGCGCCCCGCGGACTCGTAGGCCTCGGCGGCCTCGCGCCGCTTCTTGGCCTCCTTGGCCAGCACCTTGAGGACGTCGTCGTCGGTGAGCTCCCGCTGCTCCTTGCCGGCGACCTCTTCGTTCGTCACGGCGGTCAGGGCCATGCGAATCGTGCCGGCGCGGACCTGGTCCCGCTCGCGCATCGCCGCGGTGAGGTCGGCCTTCAGCTGCTCCTTGAGGGTGCTCATGCGGCTCAGTCTCTCAGGTGGCGACATGCGCCCGAATTGCGCTGGGCGCCGGGCTGGGTGCGAGGATGTGCGACATGCGCGCCCTCACCAAGACCGTCGTCGGCCTCGGAGTCGCCGGCGTCGGCGTCCTCGGTTGGGCGTCGCTCATCGAGCGCAACGCCTTCGTGCTCAGGCGCTTCGAGGTGCCCGTGCTGCCGGCGGGGGCGGAGCCGTTGCGGGTGCTGCATCTGTCCGACATCCACCTGCTGCCGCGGCAGAAGCGCAAGGCGGAGTGGCTGCGTCGGCTGGAGTCGCTCGATCCCGACTTCATCGTCAACACCGGCGACAACATCGCGGCGCATGATGCCGTCCCCGCCCTGCTCGACGCCTTCGGTCCGCTGCTCGACCGGCCGGGCGTCTTTGCCCTCGGCTCGAACGACTACTTCGCGCCGAAGCTGAAGAACCCGCTGCGCTATCTCACGCACCACCATGCCAAGGGGGTCGGCGAGGCCGACCGGCTGCCGACAGCCGACCTGATCCACGGCCTGACGTCGCGCGGCTGGGTCGACCTGACCAACCGGCACGACAAGCTCATCATCCGGGGGCGGCGGATCGACGTCGTCGGGGTGGACGACCCGCACCTCGGCTACGACCGGCTCGACCTCGTGCGGCGCCCCAAGCACCCCTCGGCGGAGCTGCGGATCGGCGTGACGCACGCGCCCTACCACCGGGTGCTCGACACCTTCGTGGAGGACGGAGCGGGTCTGGTCATCGCCGGACACACGCACGGGGGTCAGGTCTGCGTGCCCGGATACGGCGCGCTCGTGACCAACTGCGACCTGGACACGGGCCGGGTCAAGGGCGTGTCCCGCTGGTGGCCGGGAGCCGGGCACCTCCCCTCGTCCGAGGCTCCCGACGATGCCGCCTGGCTCGAGGTGTGTGCCGGGCTGGGGACGTCGCCGACGGCTCCGGTGCGGCTGGCGTGCCGTCCCGAGGCGGTGCTGCTCACGCTCGTCCCGTGTGGCCAGGGCGTCTCGCGTTGACGTCACATCAGGACCCCCGGGGGTGCGGATGTTGCTTCATTTCCGTGCGGAGGGGCGCTGTCGGACCGATTCGGAGATGGACGGGGTCCTGCGCTAAAGTCTCACCTTGCTGCCCCTGAGCGGGGCTGATGCATGACGGGGTGTGGCGCAGCTTGGTAGCGCGCTTCGTTCGGGACGAAGAGGTCGCAGGTTCAAATCCTGTCACCCCGACCACACAAAACCGCTGGTCAGCGGCTTGCGAGGGGCGCGAGCCCACCCAAGTCGTACCGCAGGAGCGCGCCGTACAGCAGTAGAAGTACAGCAGTAGGTGCCCCCTTTGGACCGCCCCTAAAGGCGACGAAGCGCACGCTTGGTGGAAGCTCGCCTTCTCTGGGCGGCGACGCGCCCGACGGCTGGCAAGAGCTACCGTCCGGGTCCCGCCGCGACGGGCGGACGTCAAGGAGAGGCTCGTGCACGAACGGCAGCCCAGCCGGTGTGGAACGCGTCGGCCCATCGGCATAGCAAGGCGTCCTGCGAGGTCGGGGCTGGCTCGGTGAAGTGACTCCTGATGCGCTTGGGCCACAACACCCGGCGGCTCCTCTTGCGCTGTCTGCGCCAGATTCGGCGACCCCTAGTGCGCCCACAGTTTGCCCATTGCGGCGCCGAGACGTACACTTTTCTGTACAGGAGGCGATTATGAAGACGATGAGCTACACCGAGTCCCGGGCCCGCTACGCCGAGGTGCTCGACGCAGTCACCAACGACCGCGAAGAGGTCATCATCACCCGCGCCGGGCATGACCCAGTCGTCATCGTCTCCCTCGATGACTACGAGTCCCTCAGAGAGACCGCCTACCTGATGCGTTCACCGGCCAACGCCCGACGCCTGCTCGACGCGATGGAGCGCCTCGAGTCGGGCCGCGGCAATGCCCATGACCTCATCGAGACCGACTGACGTGCTGCTCGTCTGGGACGAGAACGCTTGGGACGACTACCTGTGGTGGCAGGCGCAGGACCGCAAGGTGCTCAAGCGAATCAACGCCCTGTTGGTCGACATCCAACGCAACGGGAACGTGGGCATCGGCAAGCCTGAGGCCTTCAAACACGACTTCGCTGGCTACTGGTCCCGACGAATCACCGACGAGCATCGCCTGGTGTACAAGATCGCCGGTGATGAGGTGCGCATCGCTGCCTGCCGGTTTCACTACGGTTAGCCGATAGATCTGCGGCGTGGTCGGACGCGCGTCCTCTGCGCGGCATGAGCGTGCATCCCATAGTGGGATTCGTTGCGGTATGATGGTCGCATGAGCACCCAGATCGCTGTCCGCCTTCCCGACGAGATGGTGGCATTCCTCGACCGCACCGTTGCCGCCGGACGAGCAGCGAGCCGGGCTGCCCTGGTGGCAGCCGCGGTGGAGCGCGAGATGCGGCGGCAGGCTGCAGATCAGGACGCGCAGATCCTTCGCCGTCAGGGATCAGCTGATGACCTGGACGACCTTGTCAGGTGGACTGGCGCTCACGTCGTGGTCGAGGACTGATCGGTGCGGGAGATCTGCCTGGTTCGCCTCGACAAGACCCGGCCGGCGCTCGTGCTGACCCGCGAGGCTGCCCGTGGCGCGATGACGAAAGTCACGGTGGCTCCGATCACGACGACCATCAAAGGTCTGTCGAGCGAGGTCCGGGTGGGGCCAGACAACGGGCTGGACCATGACTGTGCCGTGGCTCTCGACAACGTCGTCACGGTTCCGGTGGACTTGCTCGGCCGCACCGTCGGGTACCTCAAAGCCGAGCAGGAGGCCGAGCTTGCGCGTGCTGTGGTTCTGGCCTACGACCTCGAGGTCCCGCTTCTCGAATGACGCGCGAAGCACTCGCGGCGGCATGGTCGGGCGGTCGCCCGCAGCGGCATGGTCGGGCGGTCGCCCGCAGAGCGGCAGATCAGGACGTTTCGACGATCTCGTCCCACAGGCCGACGCCGCCGCGAAGGGCCTCGACCTGCCGGAGGGCTTGAAGGAACAGGTATTCCAAGCGGGGAGTTCGGCGATGGGCGAGAGGTCCGATAGCCCTTTGACCATCCACAGTTCGAGGTAGTCGAGCGACTTGAGTTTGGGTAGTAGGTCGAGGTTCTTCGACCCTCCCAGCTTCAGGCCAAGAGCGCGCAACCTTGTGAGACGGGTGAGCAATGAGAGGTCGGGGAGGGTGATCGAGCGGAGGGTGACGCTGCGAAGGTCGCCGAGTTCGCTGATGACGTCGATGTCTTTGGTCTGTGCTTCGAGGTACAGCCGGTGGAGGTTGGTGAATCTGGCCAGCGGGGCAAGGGAGAGCCTCTTCTTGGTCTGCCCAAGACCGATGAAATGAACGTCGCCTGGCAGGTAGCTGAGTCCGTTGATGTCGACGAGCGAGTCGGGGATTAGCCCGGCGACCCGCTATCTGGCATAGCGCCCGAGCGGCCCGCTGGGGATCAACGTCGGCAGTGTTCGCAGCAAAGTCCCTACCGCGGATGACTTGGATGTGGCTCGGGACCCTGTCGATAGGGAAGTGTTTTCCGTTGTCCGTAACGATGGCGCCGGCACCTCCGACGATGGCGGCCGCGAGCACGTGTTCATCGTCGGCATCGGGAAGACCAAACGTGCCCTCGAGCCCTTCCCACCCGGTCACCAGGGCGTGGCTGAATGCGCGAGTCATCTCCTGAAGGAGGCGGTCCGCCTTGACTAGGGCTGTCGCCGGATCGGCGCCTCTGTCGGTCAGCTTGTACTGCTCGTGCCTACGTAACTCTGCGAGGATCGCTTCGCTCCATAGCGGTCGGTACAGGCCCTCGATCGCCATCGAGAGAAGGAAGTCGCGTTGAAGGCTGGGCCACAG
>DASUQN010000466.1:0-2578 GCA_036280515.1 Intrasporangium sp.
GGGCCAGCCATGGCGTAGAGGCCGGCTCCGTACGCCTTGCGGACGACGACGCAGAACTGTGGCACGGTCGCAGAGGACACCGCGCTGACCATCTTCGCGCCGTGCCGGATGATGCCGCCGCGTTCGACCTCCGACCCGATCATGAAGCCGGGGACGTCCGCGAGGTAGATGAGCGGGATGTTGAAGGCGTCGCAGAGCCAGATGAAACGGGCGGCCTTGTCGGCGCTGTCCGTGAAGAGGACGCCGCCCTTGACCATCGAGTTGTTCGCGACGATGCCGACCGTCTCGCCGTCCATCCGACCGAAGCCGATGACGAGCTCGCCTGCCCAGAGCGGCTTGATCTCGAAGAACGAGTCCTCGTCCAAGAGCCCGTCGATCACGGCGTGGATGTCGAAGGGCACGGACTCGCGCTCCGGGACGGTGTGCTTCGTCAGTGGCGTCGACGGCTCCTCGGCGTGGTAGCTCGGGGGCTGGTCACGCCACGTGCCGGGCACGTAGGAGAAGTACAGCTTGGCCAGCTCGATCGCCTCGACGTCGTCCTCGGCGAGCAGGTCTCCGACCCCGGAGACCGTGCAGTGCATCCGGGCGCCCCCCATCTCCTCGAGAGTGACCTTCTCACCCACGACCATCTCGGCCATTCGTGGGCTGCCGAGGTACATCGAGGCATTGCCCTCGACCATGATGATGAGGTCGCAGAAGCTCGGGATGTACGCGCCTCCCGCAGCTGACGGACCGAAGAGGCAGCAGATCTGCGGCACCTTGCCGGAGAGCGCCACCTGGTTGTGGAAGATCCGACCTGCGCCCCGGCGGCCGGGGAACATCTCGACCTGGTCGGTGATGCGGGCCCCTGCGGAGTCGACGAACCAGAAGACGGGCAGCTCCTCGCGCAGGGCCATCTCCGTGGCGCGCACGATCTTCTCGACCGTGCGGCTGCCCCACGAGCCCGCCTTCACGGTCGGGTCGTTCGCGATGACGATCGCCGGCCGGCCGTCCACCGTTCCTCGGCCCGTCACCACGCCATCGGCAGGCAGCCCCGGCTGCAGGGCGTTGGCGTAGCGGCCGTCCTCGACGAAGGACCCCGTGTCGAAGAGCAACGCGATCCGGTCGCGGACATAGATCTTGCCCTGCGCGTCGAGCTTCGCCCGGGCCTTCTCCGGGGCCTGCTCCGATGCGGTCCAGGCCGAGTTGAGGCGGGCACGGACGTCGGCGACGCGCTCGTCGTCGTGGACGCCGTCACGGAGGGAGTCCATCGCGAAGGGGCCTTGGACTGGGAGGTCACTCAGCGGCATACGGCTCATCCTGCCTGTTGATCCGCACGAGGTCAGGACTGCGGGAGGCCGAGACCGCGCGCGATGAGCATGCGCTGGACCTCAGACGTGCCCTCGCCGATCTCGAGGATCTTGGCGTCCCGGTAGAAGCGGGCCACAGGAAACTCCTCCATGAAGCCGTTGCCGCCGAACACCTGGGTGGCGGTGCGCGTGGCCGACACGGCCGCCTCCGTCGAGTAGAGCTTCGCGATCGCGGCGGCGTGCTTGACCTCCTTCACGGTGCGGCGCCCCTCGTGGAGCTCGTCCTTGAGCCAGGCAGCCTTGTACGTCAGGGTCCGAGCGGCCTCGACCATGACGGCCAGATCGGCGAGCTTGAACGAGACACCCTGGTTGACGCCGATGGGCCGGCCGAAGGCCATGCGGGTCTTGGCGTAGTCGGTGGCGAGCTCGAGGCAGGCCTGCGCACAGCCCACCGCGAGGGCGGAGATGGCGATGCGACCGTCGTCGAGGGTCTTGAGGAACTGTTTGAAGCCCTCGCCCTCCTCGCCGAGCAGGTTCTCGAGCGGGACCCGGCAGTCCTCGAAGCTGAGGCCGTGGGTGTCGGACACGTGCCAGCCGAGCTTGTGGTAGGCGGGCTCCACGGTGAGGCCCGGCGTATCCGAGGGGACCATGATCGCGGAGACCTGGGCCGTGCCGTCCTCGTTCGTCCCGGTCCGGGCCGTCACCGTCACGACGGACGTCAGGTCGGTGCCGGAGTTGGTGATGAACGCCTTGGCGCCGTTGATGACCCACTCGTGCCCGTCCCGCGCGGCCCGGGTCTTGGTCGCGGCCGCGTCGGAGCCGGCCTCGGGCTCCGTGAGGCCGAAGCCGGCCAGGGCTCGACCGGCCACGAGGTCGGGCAGGAAACGCTGCTTCTGCTCGTCGTTGCCGTAGGTGAGGATCGGGTTGATGCCGAGCCCGACGCCAGCGGACAGGGTGATCCCGATCGACTGGTCGACCCGGCCGAGCTCCTCGATGGCCACACAGAGGCTGGTGAAGTCGCCCTGTCCCTCGCCGGCGCTGCCGCCGTACTCCTCGGGCACGACGAGACCGAAGAGGCCGAGCTCGCCCATCTTGGGGACGAGGTCGGCCGGGAAGTGGCTCTCCGCGTCCCACTTCGCGATGTTGGGAGCGACCTCCTTCTCGGCGAAGTCGCGAACGACCTTGCGGAAGTCCTCGTGGTCCTGGCTGAGCTCGAACATCGCTGTTCTCCTGAAGGCGGGTGGCCGCCATCACGCGCTCGTGACGCGTGCTTGACGTTGACGTAAACG
>DASUQN010000467.1:0-3017 GCA_036280515.1 Intrasporangium sp.
ACGCTGGCGCTCGTCCGGAAGGGCGCGACGGCCGGCACCACCCTGCCGTGCACGGACACGCTCACGGTCAACGGTCGCGTCTTCGGCAACTACAGCAAGTACCCCGCGTCGCAGCTCGGCGACATCTCGCTCGAGCGGGCCTTGGCGCATTCGTGCAACACGGCCTTCATCAGCCAGCACGAGAAGGTCTCGCAGGACGACCTCACCCGGGCGGCGGAGTCGCTGGGGATGGGCGAGGACCTCGACCTGCCGTTCACCGGCTTCCTCGGGTCCGTGCCGGCCACGGACGACGCCGTCGAGCACGCCGCGTCGTTCATCGGCCAGGGCCGGGTCGAGGCCTCCCCGCTGACCATGGCGCTCGTCGTCGCATCCGTGATGAAGGGCGAGACCGTCCGGCCCCAGCTCATCGCCTCCGAGGAGCCGCTCCCGGAGCCCGCCACCCCGCTCCAGCCTGAGGAGGCGGAGGTGCTGCGCCAGACGCTCCGCGCCGTCGTCACGGAAGGCAGCGGCAGGGTGCTCCAGTCGGTCGGTGTCGAGTACGCCAAGACCGGCACGGCCGAGTTCGGGACGACGAACCCGCCCAGGACGCACGCCTGGATGGTCGCAGGTGTCGGCGACCTCGCCATCGCCGCCTACAACGAAGAGGGCCCGAGCGGATCGACGCATGCTGCGCCGTTCATCGTCGACTTCCTCAAGGCCTACTCCCCCGAATGACCCCGTCGACTGCACGCACGCGGACAGGGCCCAGGAGAAAATTCACCGTAGCGTTGCAATCCACCGTGCGACATGGCGCGCGCCGGGCGCAGCGATGGCGCATAGTGGTCCACATGGGGAGGACGCGTCTCGCTGCCACGATGGCGGCGCTTGTGGTTGCGCTGAGTGGTTGCGCGGCCGGCGCGCCCGCCAACAACGGGACACCGACTCCGATCGATTCACGGCTGCCCACCCAGACCTTCGCCGGAGGTGCCATCGGCGATGCGACCGACCCCATCATCGGCCCCGTCTTCCCCCTCACGCTCCGTCGCACCGGTGGCGTCGCCGGCTACGACGACACCGTCATCCTCAAGGCCGACGGCACGGTGCTGGTGACCACTCGGTCGATCCAGGGCCGCGAGTGCCAGCTGAGCGGAGCACAGCAGAAGCACCTGCTGTCCCTGCTCAGCACGCTCCGGCTCGTCGATGCCACGGAGACCCCCGCGGCGGGCGGTCTGGGGGGCACCGTTGGCGGGTCGGCTCCCGAGGGCGACGACGAGACGACCAACGACGCGATCGTCATCGACATCACCGATCACAAACTGCGGCCGCTCGACCTGAGCGACCCATCGCTCGGGGAGGTGGCGGGCCTGGTCGGATCCCTCGTGGCCGACGTGACGCTGTCCACCCCGGCCGCGACCGAGTGCAAGACCCCGACCAGCACGGTCTCCAACTGACCGCGGTGGCGCGCCGCCACCTTCGCGCCCCGGTCCCCATCTGGCGGGCACCCCAGCCCGGACCTCGCCCGACCCGGACCCCGGTCCCCACCTGGCGGGCACATCAGCCCGGACCCCGCCCGACCCGGACCCCGGTCCCCAACTGGCGGCGGGAGTTCACGACTCGTCGGCGCGGCGCCGGGCCACCTCGAGCTCGACCGGTGTGTCCACGTCGACCGCGACGTCGGCCACGTCCGGGACCTCGATCCTCGGCGCCTCCCCCAAGAGGCGCCGCACGCTGACCCCAGCGGGCCCGCCCACCGCGACGAGTCGGTCGCGCAGGAGCTCGGCGGGCCAGGCACTGCAGAGCCAGTTCGGGCCGGAGGACGACCTCGTGACCGCAACGCGGTCGTCCACCGCGGCCACCAGAGCCGCCACGTGCTCCCGCGTCAGAAGCGGGAGGTCACCAGCCAGCACGACGACGACGTCGGGTGCGCTGGGACCGAGCTCAGCGGCATACGGCCCAGTGGTGAGGGCGGCCCAGCCGGCGGCGATCCCGGCAACGGGGCCCCCGCCCGGCGGCTCCTCCGAGACGACGCGGGTCCCCCCGGGCACCCCCTCGGCGCTACCGACGACGACGACCGGCCAGCCGGCGACGGCAGAGAGCACCCGCTCGATGATGGGGCGCCCGCCCACGACAATGGCCGGCTTGTGCCGACCCATCCGCGAGGACGCTCCGCCGGTGAGGACGATCGCCGCGGCTCGGGGCGAGGATGGCTGCACGCTCGGAGTCTGGCACGCTTGACGTATGGGTCGTGTCACACAGCGGACCAAGGTGACCGTGGTCGACGTGTCAGCCGACGGCGCTGGTGTCCGCGCGCGCGCCGACACCGTCACCGTCGAGGAGCCGCTCGAGCTGCGGGTCAACGGCACCCCGCTCACCGTGACGATGCGAACCCCGGGCAGCGACATCGAGCTCGTCCACGGCTTCCTCCTGTCGGAGGGCATCATCCGCGACGTCTCGGACGTGACGTTGGCGCGCTACTGCGAGGGCGCCGTCGTCTCCGGGGAGAGCGGCTTCGAGGAGAACACCTACAACGTCATCGACGTGACTCTCGCTCCCGGCGTCGCACCTCCGTCGGACGAGATGGCGCGCAACTTCTTCACCTCGTCGTCGTGTGGGGTCTGCGGCAAGGCCTCGATCGAGCAGCTGCGGGCGCGGACCAGCTGGCCCGTGCGCGACGACGAGACGCAGTGGCCGGCCGCGCTCATCGCCGCGTTGCCGGACAAGCTGCGCGCAGAGCAACGCTCGTTCGAGAAGACCGGGGGGCTCCATGCGGCGGGCCTCCACGGACCGGGCGGTGAGGTGCTCGTGGTGCGCGAGGACGTGGGCCGACACAACGCGGTCGACAAGGTGCTCGGCTGGGCGCTGCTGGCCGGACGGCTGCCGGCTGCGGGCTGCGTGTTGATGGTGTCAGGACGCGCCTCGTTCGAGCTGACGCAGAAGGCGCTCATGGCCGGAGTGCCCTGTCTCGCCGCGGTGTCCGCGCCCTCGTCGCTCGCCGTGGAGACGGCCGCCGATGCGGGCATGACGCTCGTGGGATTCGT
>DASUQN010000468.1:0-2226 GCA_036280515.1 Intrasporangium sp.
GGTTCTGCACACTCGACTGAGAGGGTGAAGGCGCGTCCTGCACGCTCGAGGGTTGGACGGGGGCTGGGACAGGGGGCGCGAGCGGCGGCGAGCCCAGCGGCATACGGCTCGATGGCGCTGGGGCAGGCGAACCGCCACCGCTGCTCGGGACCCCGCCGACCTCGAGACGGCGCTCCAGCCGGTCGAGGCGTGCGGCGTAGCCCTGCTCGCCCGACGCGGCCGGCAGCAGGATGCGCGCGCAGATCAGCTCGAGCTGCATCCGCGGCGCAGTGGCGCCGGTCATCTCGGTGAGACCCGTGTTGACGATGTCGGCCGCCCGCGAGAGCGCCCCCGGACCGAAGGCCGCCTGCTGGACCCGCATCCGCTCGAGCTGGTCCTCCGGCACCCCGCGCAGCACCTGGCCCGGCTCGGGCACCGCCGCGACGATGATGAGGTCCCGCAGCCGCTCGAGGAGATCCTCGATGAATCGCCTTGGGTCGTGGCCCGACTCGATGACCTTGTCGACCTGCCGGAAGGTCGCGGCGCCATCGGCTACTGCCAGTGCGTCGATGGTGGCGTCGAGCAGCTCGCCGTCGGTGAACCCGAGCAGGGACACGGCATTCTCATACGTCAGCCCCTCGGGGCCGGACCCGGCGATGAGCTGGTCGAGCACGGACAGCGAGTCACGCACCGACCCGCCGCCGGCCCGCACGACGAAGGACAGCACGCCCGGCGCCACCGGCACGCCCTCCTGCTCGAGAAGGTGCTCCATGTAGGCCGTGAGCTTGGCCGGCGGGACGAGCCGGAACGGGTAGTGGTGGGTCCGCGACCGGATGGTGCCGATGACCTTCTCCGGCTCGGTCGTCGCGAAGACGAACTTCACGTGCTCCGGCGGCTCCTCGACGATCTTGAGCAGGGCGTTGAAACCCTGCGGCGTCACCATGTGCGCCTCGTCGATGATGTAGATCTTGTAGCGGCTCTGCGCGGGACCGTATGACGCCCGCTCGCGCAGGTCACGTGCGTCGTCGACGCCACCGTGGCTCGCGGCGTCGATCTCGATGACGTCGACGCTGCCCGGACCGCCCCGGGCGAGCGCGACGCAGGACTCGCACTCTCCGCACGGCTCCGGGGTCGGGCCCTGCGCACAGTTGAGGCACCTCGCGAGGATGCGAGCGCTCGTCGTCTTGCCGCAGCCCCGCGGCCCGCTGAACAGGTACGCGTGGCCGACCCGCCCGGTGCGCAGCGCCTGCATGAGCGGCTCCGTCACGTGCTCCTGACCGATGACGTCCGCGAAACGCTCGGGCCGGTAGCGACGGTAGAGGGCGGTGGCCATGGACGAACCCTAACTGCCGCCACCGACGATGTCGTATGCCGCTGAGCCGAGTTGTGGACCTCCGTCTGGTGCGCGCCCGCCGCCCTCCTGCAACACGCCCGGAGGCTTGAAACACCCGCCTGAAGCTTCAGGCAGGAGTTGTGTATTGGCGGGCGTGTTGCGCAGGATGGGGCTTCCGCGCCCGCTACGACGCCCCGTAGGAGTTCCATGTCGCCCCGCGCCCTCTACCGCCGGATCGCCCTCGCCGAGGTGGTGTCCTGGGCGCTCCTGATCACCGGGATGGTCCTCAAGTACGTCACCCGGACGACGGACCTGGCGGTCACGATCTTCGGAATGGTCCACGGCGTCGTCTTCATCTCGTTCTGCCTCATCACCGTCCTGCTCTGGGTCAACCAGCGGTGGACCGTCCGCGAGGGCCTGCTCGGCCTCGCGAGCGCCGTGCCGCCCTTCCTCACCGTGTGGTGGGAACGCCGACTCGACCGGGCTGGCCGCCTCGACGGGGGCTGGCGCCTCGGTCGTGACGGTGACGCTCCGGCCAACCCGGCCGAGCGCCTCGTCGCGGCGCTGCTGGCGCGCCCGGTCGTCGCCGTCGCGGTCGGGCTCCTCGCCGTCGCCGCGCTGACCAGCGTGGCTCTCGTCGTCGGACCGCCCGTGGGCACCGAGGGCTGACGCGCCTGGAGTGTCGGGTGCGACGCTCGCCAGGTGGGAGGACCGAATGGGCCGGTACAGGTCGAGGCCCTCTCGCCGCTGGCCCTAGAGTCCGGGGGGTGAGCGACCTGCACGTCCGAGACGTCACCGAAGCCGACCTTCCCGCGGCCCTGACCATTCGCGCCCGCTCGTTCGGGCCCCTCGGACCAGGAGGCCAAGCGTGGTGGGAGCGGGTGGCCAAGGACGTGATCCCGCGCCGCATGCTC
>DASUQN010000469.1:0-9820 GCA_036280515.1 Intrasporangium sp.
AGCTGAGTCGCCACCGAAGGTGCAGTTCCCGCGGGGCGGGGACTGCACTTTCGTCATGTATGCCGCTGTGCTCGCCTCCGAGGGCCTTGCACTCCCACCATCCCGCCATCTGGGGACCGCGGCCCGCACCCGGCGGCCGGTCAGGCGAGCTGGCTCGCGACCGCCCGGGCGACGCCCGCGTCGTGCGCGTCCAGCAGCCCGACGGCGTAGAGCAGGTACGCCGCGTCGACCGTGGCCGTCGCCGAGCGCGGCACCTTCCAGCCACCGGCGTGGTCGGCCAGCACGGCGCCGAGCACGTGCGCCCGACCGGAATCGTCGGTGTGACGCAGCACGCCACCGGACCCGACCAGAGTCGTCACGTTCGCGAGCGGACGGGGCGACTCCGTCGGCTGCCCGGGCCGGGCGTGCCGCCGCACGGCAACCAGCGCCGCCAGCCGGGCCAGCTCCAGGTCGAGGCGGCGCTCGACGTCGTCGGCTGGGAGTGATCCCGGGCGCTCGTGGACGTGAGCGGCATACGCCCGCATTGTCTCGGGATCTCCCACGGACCCGAGCAGGCCCTCGGACTCAGCCGCTTCGACGACGTGTTCGGCGTTCCACCGCATCCCCAGGTCGCCCTCCACCGTGCGCGCGTGCCAGAGCGGCGCCACGACGTCCTTGCGCAGACTCGCGTCCTCCCCCTCGGGAGTGATGACCGAGTAGACGTCGGTCGTCGCACCACCGATGTCCACGACCATGACGTCCCCGTCGCCGCGCACTTCCGCGACGATCTCGACGCCCCGGAGGACGGCGTCGGGCGTCGCAGCCTCGACCATCTGCCCGAATGCTGCGTCCCGCGACAGGCCCTTTCCACCGATGACATGCCGGAGGAACGCCTCGCGGATCGCCGCCCGGGCGGAGTCCGGCGCGATGACGCCGATCTGCGGCAGCACGTTGTCGGCCTGCATCACCGGCCGCCCTGCCGCCTCGAGCAGCGCGGTCGCATCCGACCGCGCGTCGATGTTGCCGGCCAGAACGATCGGCACGGCGTGAGGGCCTTGTCCGCCAATGGCGCCCTTGGCCAGGCGGGCAGCGTTGTGCAGCAGGACATCCGCGTTGCCGCCGTCCGTGCCGCCGACGAGCAGGAGGATGTCGGGACGAGCATGCCGTATGCCGCTCACCTCCTTCGTCGTCAACGCGCCGTCGGCGACGTGGACCACTTTGGCTCCCGCGGACAGGCCGACGCGGTGGCCTGCCTCGGCGGTGATGGTGCGCTCATAGCCGACGACGGCGAGGCGCAGGCCGCCGCCGGCGCTGGAGCAGGCGTGGACGTGCGCGCCGTGAGGCACCCTGAGGTGGTCGCGCAGGACGCGGTAGCCGTCGAGGATGTCTCCACTCCCGCGCCCCTGCGTGCGTGTCGTCGGCGTCGAGGCGGTGCCGAGGACCCTGCCGTCGTCGGCGATGAGCGCAGCCTTGGTGAAGGTCGAGCCGAAGTCCACCGTCAGGATCGTCATGGGAGCTGGCGCCGCCGGATCAGCCGTGGATGTCGAGGGCCTCTTGCAGGTCGGCGATGAGGTCCTCGACGTCCTCGATACCGACGGACAGGCGGATCAGGTCGTCCGGGACCTCGAGCTCTGTGCCCGCGACCGAGGCATGGGTCATCCGGGCCGGGTGCTCAATGAGCGACTCGACCCCGCCGAGCGACTCGCCCAGGGTCCACAGCTGGACGGCCGCGCACGCCTTGACCGCGGCGTCCTCGCCCTTGCGCATCCGGAACGAGACCATCCCGCCGAAGCGCTTCATCTGCCGGGCCGCCACGTCGTGGTTGTGGTGCGACTCGAGGCCCGGGTAGAAGACCTGGGACACGCCGTCGTGACCGGTGAGGAAGTCGACGACCTTCTCCGCGTTGTCGCAGTGCCGCTCCATGCGGACCGCCAGGGTCTTGAGCCCGCGCAGCGTCAACCACGAGTCGAAGGGGCCGGCAACCCCGCCGATCGAGTTCTGGTGGAAGGCGATTCGTTCCTCGGCGTCCTCCATGCCCGCGACCGCGATTTCGGGAGCGGTGACGACGGCGCCGCCGACGACGTCGCTGTGGCCGCCGGAGTACTTGGTCGTCGAGTGCGTGACGATGTCGGCGCCCAGGGCGATGGGGTTCTGCAGGTAGGCGGTGGCGAACGTGTTGTCGACGACGAGGACGGCCCCGGCCTCGTGGGCCACCTCGGCGATGGCCTCGATGTCGGCCACGCCGAGCAACGGGTTGGTCGGCGTCTCCACCCAGACCATCTTCGTGCGGCCGGGCTGGATTGCGGCGCGGACGGCGTCGACGTCGCTGATCCGCGCGATCGAGTGGTCGATGCCACCCGGCCGCGCGACCTTGTTGACGTAGCGGTACGTCCCGCCGTAGGCGTCGCTCGGCACGACAAGGTGGTCCCCCGGGAGGAGGAGGGAGCGGACGACGCAGTCCTGGCCGGCGAGGCCTGACGCGAAGGCGAAGCCCCGGCTGCCGCCCTCGAGCGCCGCGATGCACTCCTCGAGCGCGGTCCGGGTCGGGTTGGCCGATCGGCTGTACTCGTAGCCGCCCCGGAAGCCACCGATCCCGTCCTGCTTGAACGTCGAGACCTGGTAGATCGGTGGGACGACCGCGCCCGTGGAGGCGTCGGCTTCCTGGCCGGCGTGGATGGCTCGCGTGGAGAAGCCGTGCGCGTCAGTCATGACCCCGAGCCTATGCCGTGTGCACATTGCCGCATGCCGCCGGGCTGGCTCCTACTGCACACTCGACTACAGCCCGTTCACGGGTGACGGCGAGACCTGTTTCTGCCACTCGCGGCTGTAGCCGTCGACCGCGTAGCCCAGCGCCCGGTTCACCGCGAGCATGTGCGTGTTGCTGTCGGCGTTCCACGTCCGGATCGCGCGCACCGTCGGGAGGGCCTCCATGAGCAGGAGCGCGTTGGCCGCCTTGAGGCGCGCGCCGAGGCCGTGCCCACGATGCTCACGCAGCACGAGGGTGTCCTGCTGGTAGGCCCGGTCTGGGCTCTCGGGCGACACCTCGACCCGCGTGAACGCCACGAGCGCGCCGCTCGGCTGGTGGCGCGCGGCGGACTCGACGACCCGCCGACCGCTGGCGCGGACCACCTCGTGCGCCTCACGAACGCGCTCCGCGTCCCAGACCTCCTCCTCCCAGTCGAGCTCGTCCGTCGGTGCGTCGGTGCTCATCCGCTGGGTCAGGACGGCGCGGTCCTCGAGCCAGGACTCGGGAAGGTCGTCGACGTAGCTCTCGATCACGTAGTCGGCGGCCCCCGGAGCGTCGACCATCGCCTGCAGGATCGGCTGGTCGGCCGGGAGCGCCATCTCGCTGCGCAGCATCGTCTGGGCGATGGTGTAGCCGCGATGCTTCGCGAAGTCCTCCGCGTCGTCCGTGCCGTCGCCGGCCCATTCGGACTCCGTGATGAAGGTCGACCGGCCGTGCTCCACCGCAAGTCGCTCCGCCTCGATCACCAGAGCAGACCCGATGCCCCTCCCCCGTGCGCTCGCGACCACCGCCGGCCAGAAGACGCCGAGGCGCAGGTTGTCCCGCAGCGGGAGCAGGAGGCGAAGCGCCCCGACGATCTCGCCGCCGGACCACGCGGCCAAGGCCAACCGCTTCGAGTCCGTCCGGCGCTGCAGGCCGCGGAGCTCCTCGAGGGTCCACTCACCGCCCTTGTCGCCGAAGAGCTCGTCCTGGATCGCGTTGTAGACCCCCCTCCAGCGCTCGGCGTCGTGCGTCTGGGCCTCGTCCAGCAGGTCGATCGGCCGGATCTCGAAGGAAGCGTCCACCCTCCGAGTCTGTCGACCATGCCCCGCAGGCAGCCAGCGATTTGTCGGAAACCGGGGTGAGCGGCATACGGCCAGTCGGTATCCTGACCCTCATGGAGCGCCACCTGCAGACGACGACGCCGGATCCCTCCGGCGCGCCATTGCTGCACTGAGCACACCCAGCCACCCACGCCCCGGAGTCGACTCCGGGGCGTTGTCGTCTCCGCGGTCGACTCACCGACCTGAAGGAATGACATGAACGACAACCTCGACCACAGGGACCTCGGCCGCGACCTCGGCGTCTTCGCCACCGACCCGCTCGCCGGGTCCGGGCTACCGCTCTGGCTGCCTGACGGTGCCGTCATCCGCGCTGAGTTGCAGCACCTCGCCAAGGATCTCGCCCACCGCGATGGATGCGTCGACGTCTACTCACCCGTGCTCGGCAAACGCGGCCTCTTCGAGCGGTCCGGGCACCTGGCCAAGTTCAGCGACGACATGTTCCCGTCGATGCGGCTCGGCGACGAGGACGCGGACGACGAGCTGGTGCTCAGGCCGGCGAACTGCCCACACCACGCGCTCATCTACGCGGCAGCCAGCCGCTCCCATCGCGAGCTGCCCCTGCGCTTCAACGAGCTGGGGGCGATGTTCCGCGCGGAGCGGTCCGGTGTCGTCTCGGGGCTGAGCCGCGTGCGTCAGATCCACCTCGATGACACCCACGTCTTCTGCCGACCGGACCAGGCGCGCGAGGAGGCGGCACGCGGGCTGCGGGCCGCCATCGAGGCGCAGCGGATCCTGGGGCTGCCCGTCGACTACGTGCGCCTGTCGATGCGCGACGACTCCGACGCCTGGCTCGGAAGTCGGGAGCAGTGGAACGAGGCCGAGGCCGCGCTGCGGGACGCTGGTCGGGCGGTCCTCGAGGACGCGGGGCTGCAGCTCGTCGAGGCGCCCGGCGAGGCCGCGTTCTACGGGCCGAAGTTCGACCTGCAGGTCCGTGACGGCCGCGGTCACGAGGAGACCATCGCCACCGTGCAGCTGGACTTCAACCTGCCAGAACGTTTCGACCTGACCTACCACGCTGCTGACGGCGCACGGCACCGCCCCGTCATGATCCACCGCGGCACCGTCGGTTCCATGGAGCGCGTCGTGGCGGCGTTGCTCGAGCGCTACCGGGGACGGCTGCCGCTCTGGCTCGCGCCGGTCCAGGTCGCGGTGCTCCCGGTGTCAGAGGCCCAGGACTCGGCCGCGCGAGCGTTGGTCGACGCCTTGCACGGCAGAGGGATCCGGGCCGAGCTGCGGTGCGACGACTCGCTGGGGGCGAGGGTGGCAGAGGCCCGTCGCCGACGGGATCACCTCATCGCCGTCATCGGGGAGCGCGAGGCGGCTGCCGGCGCCGTCCAGGTGACCGACGTGGCCGGGGAGCGTCGAGTGACCGCGCCCGTCCAGTCGCTGGTCGAGCGGGTCGTCGAGGCCAGGGACGGCCGGTTGCCCATCGTCCGCTGGTCCTGAGGCCGGAGCCGCCGAGGCAGAGGCGGGCTTCTCAGCAATCCCCGCGCCCAACGTCGAGTGGCCCCGCCATCCACACCCGCGTGCGGCAGGCCCTGTGGATGATGGGGCCACTCGAGTGGGGGCGCGCCCGGCATGTCTCGTGACGGTCAGCTGTTGGCGCTGGCCGCCGAGTCGTGGGAGTCCTGCTCAACGACGCCAGGCGACACGGGGCTCGCGGCAGAGTCGTCAGCGCCCGTGGAGCCACCGGTGTAGCCAGGGTCGTCGGGGCTGTCGCTCGCGCTCTCCGCCGAATCGGTCGCCGACGCATTCGGTGAGTCGGCGCTCTCCGGGCTGTCATCGACATCGCCCACGGCATCATCGGCAATGGCATCGATCTCGTCGGTGGGATCCGTCTGCAGCATCACCGCAGCCGTGTCGTGATCGGGGGCGTCGTTGACACCCAGCGAGGCTGCCGTGACGGCACCGCCCACGCCAAGGACGGCTGCGGCTCCGACGACGATCCACTTCTTCGGGACGTTCATGATGTTCCCTTCTCAGTTCCGGTGCACCGGGTGGAGCACCGTGCACCCAATGTCTCGAGCGCCGATGAAACAGAAAGGAGACGACGATGAGGAGGTTCTCATCGACGTTGGGCCGGCAGCGAGCTCACCGCGCCGTGAGCCGGTACCCCATGCCACGCACCGTCTCGATGCGCTCCGCGCCGAGCTTCCGGCGCAGGTAGCGCACGTAGACGTCGACGACGTTGGAGCCGGGGTCGAAGTCATACCCCCAGACGTGGCTGAGCAGCTGCTCCCTCGACAGCACCTGCTCCGGGTTGCGCAGGAACATCTCCAGGAGGGCGAACTCGCGCGCCGACAGGTCCATGACCTTCTCGCCGACGCGCACCCGGCGAGTGCGCAGATCGAGGCTCACCGGACCCTGCGTCAGGACCGTCGCCTCCTGGGACCCCACGTCCCTGAGCCGCAGACGGACGCGAGCGAGCAGTTCCTCGAAGCGGAAGGGCTTGGCCATGTAGTCGTCGGCACCGCCCTCGAGCCCGGCCACCGTGTCGGTGACGGAGTCCCGGGCGGTCAGGATGATGACGGGCATCGAGCTGGCCGAGCCGCGAAGCCGCTCGAGGACGGTGAAGCCGTCGAGCATCGGGAGACCGATGTCGAGGATGAGCAGGTCGAACTCGCCGCTCATCGCGTGGTCGAGTGCACTGATGCCGTCGGCGACGACCGTCGGTGTGAAGCCGTTGGAGCGCAGCCCCTTGCGGATGAAGTCGGAGATTCGCGGCTCGTCCTCCGCGATGAGAATCCGATTCATGTCGTCGCCTTGGTCGTTGGGCTGGGATGAGGGGACCCGAGTGCCTCGGCGTCACGCCCTTCGACGTCCCCCGAGCCGTCGAGGCCGTCCTCGTCGCTGCGTGGTCCGTGCCCACAGGGCAGCACGATGGTGAACGTCGACCCTGTGCCGACCGTCGAGTCCAGCTCCACCGTGCCATCGTGCGCCTCGGCGATGGCGCGAACGATGGCCAGGCCCAGTCCGGAACCCTCCGCTCGTCTGGCCCCCGAGCCTCGGTTGAAGCGTTCGAAGATGCCCTCCACCTCGTCGGGCGCGATGCCCGGCCCGGTGTCGCGGACCCATAGGCGGGCCTCGTCGTCTCCGACGGCGCTGCCGAAGCCGATGGTCGCGCCGGGCTGGGAGAACTTCACCGCATTGTCGGCGAGCTGGAGCAGGGCCTGGGTCAGTCGCTGCGAGTCGGCGAGCACAACAGCGTCCGCTCGGGCGTCCACGCGCCAGTCCCGATCACCGAGGGCCCGGGCCTTGTCGAGGACCTCGTCGGTGAGCCGGTCGAGTTGCACCGGTTCGGCGCGGACGAAGTCGGCTCGGCCGGCCTTGGCGAGGAGGATGAAGTCGTCGACCAGCCGACCCATCCGGTCCAGCTCGTCGAGCAGCAGGGCCCGGGTCTCCTCGATGTCGGCCGGGTCGTTCTCGTCGAGGAGCTCGAGGTGCCCACGGAGCACCGTGATGGGGGTCTTCAGCTCATGTCCGGCATCGTCCAGGAACTCGCGCTGCGTCGTGAAGGCCACCTCGAGCCGGTCGAGCATCGCGTTGAACGTGCGAGCCAGATCGGACACGTCGTCACTACCCTTCACCTCGACCCTCTGGGTCAGGTCGGAGCGGTTGATCTGCTCGGTCGTGTCGCGAAGCAACCGCAGCGGGCGCAACAGCCGGCCCGCGACCATCCAGCCCACGCCGCCGACGAGGACGAGGGCGCCGAGGGCGACCAGAGCGTAGGTGCGCATGAGGTCTTCCTGAGCTGCCAGTTCCGCCTCGACAGAGTGCGCGACGACGTACACGCCGGTGGCGGTGTCACCCTCGATCCCGACAGGAACCATCGACAGCTTGACCGGGCCGATACCGGTCATGACCTCGTCGTTGACGACCGATCGGGAACCGGCGGGAACCCGGGAGACGGCCGCCGCGATCTCCGGCGCCGTGGCGAGCTCGGTCAGACCACCTGCCGTGTACGCGTCCAACGAGCCGTCCTGGAAGGCGAGGAAGACCTCGTTCGGGCTGGGCACGTTGCGCTGGAGTGCCACTCGGACCAGCTGCTCCACACTCGAGAACGGACGGCCCGTGGCGGGGTCCACGCCCTGCTCCGCAAGAGTGCGGAGCTCCTCGACCTCCTGGGCCAGGGCGCTGTCGATCTGGTCGCTGATGCGAGCGGTCTGGATCGCGTTGGCCACCGCCCCCGCGGTCGCGAGCCCGAGTGCGCTCATGAGCACGACGGAGGCCACGACCCGCGCGCGAACCGAGAGACTCGGCCGTGGACGGTGCTGCGGGCGCCTGCGTCCCGGCAACCGCGGCCACCTCATGCGGCTCCTCCGCGGCGGGCTCGGCCCACCCAGTGCTCCACGACGTCGAGTCGGCGCCGGGTCGAGTCCTGCCAGTCGCTGTCCTGGACCCGGTGTGGCCCGGTGGCGAGCGAGAGCACCACGCCAGCGACCCGGGCCGCGAGGTCGGCGGGGTCCATGGCCTCGGCGCCCTGCTTCCCGAGGGCCGCGTGGGACCCCGTGGACCCCCGGCCGCCGCGGAACGAGAGCTCGTCGAACCATGCCGCCGCCAGGGCCGTGAGGCGGTCGCGGTGCTCGGGTCGCATCGTGCCGAGCACGGCGACGTGACCGGCGAGGCACGCGAGGTCATCCGCGCGGCGCCCCGGCCCGGCGGTGTCGACGTCGACCAACCCGGTGATGCGGCCGTCAGCAAGGAGCAGCTGCGCCTCGTAGAAGTCGCCGTGCACTGGCTCGTCCGGGCCGCCCGTGGCGGTAAGCCGCGAGATCTCGCGAGCGAGCCCAGCCGCCCGATCCGCCTCCGCCGGCAGGGCCGCGCCGAGGAGCGCTGCGTAGTGCGCGGCTCCCTCCGTCCAACTGGTGCGCCGAGGCAGGTCGAGGACGGCCTCGGGCAAGCGGTCGAGCACCTCCACCAGTTCAACCGGTGTTGGCAGCGCCGCCCCCGGGTCCCACAGCGCCTTGCGCATCGACGTCCCATGGAGGGGCTGGAGCAGGAGCAGGCCCTCGTCGGTCCAGCCGAGGCTGTGCGGAGTCGGCATCCCTGCCTCGGCCAGGAGGCGGTGCCGCTCGTGCAGGTCGCGCACGCGGCTGGGCCGCAAGACCTTGACGAAGAGTCGCGCCGTGGGCGCAACGACCTCGATGACGGCCCGGCGGCGCGGCCGGTAGGCCCGCACGGTCACCCGCAAGGAGCGACCCTCCTCGTCGACGTCGCCGATCCCGAAGGACCGCAGCATCGACGCGAGGGCCCCCGGGTCGGTCGCCGCCGCGAGCGCCGGCAGGCCAGGGTCCTGTGGGAACCGCCAGACGCTCACCTCCGGCTCCCCGTCCGACAGCGACAGGACCCCGGGTGCTCCGGGATCGACCTTGGAGGTCGTCGCGCCCAGCGTCTCGCGCCGCTCCTCGTCCGCCCAGCGGACCACTGCCCGGTAGGACGCAGTCGTCGACCCACCGGGCCGGTGGTCGACGTCACGAACACGCCAGGACACGAGCTCACCGCCCGCGGTACCGAGCGCGGCCGCCAGCAGCCCGGGAGCCGCCTCGCCCGTGAGCATCGCGAGAGCCGGGTCAGTGGTCATGGATCCATGATCGGCGCCCGCAGTGAGATGTGGGTGAGCAGTTGATGAGAGTGCTCTCATCTTTCGTGGCGTCCAGGCCGCTCGACAAGCAGTGGCCGTATGCCGCTGAGCTGGCTTCGCGTCGCCCGTGCAGAACGTGGCCCAACCGAATCTGAGGGTGATCCGCCAAGAACTGAGGATCAGCCCCTGATGTGCACTGCGTGGGCTCGCCAGAGAGTGGAGGAGTCCACATCAGTGACTCTCAATGAGGGGAACACAGCCATGAACACCACCACCACCACCCGCACTCGCAGATCGCTCGCCGCTCTGGCGGCAGGGGGCCTGCTCACTCTCGCAACGGCGCTGCCGGCCACGGCGGTCGTCCTCCCGGACCCCATCGGCACCGCGCCGGCCGCTGCGCCCACCCCGCAG
>DASUQN010000470.1:0-3317 GCA_036280515.1 Intrasporangium sp.
GAGCGGACCGGAGGATGGAACGCCGGTCCTGCTCATCCATGGCAACCTCACGACCGGAGGTTTCTGGAAGTACGTCGCCGCCGAGCTTCCGGACGACATCCGCGTCATCGCACCGGACCTGCGGGGCTTCGGGCTGACCGAGGAGGCTCCCATCGATGCGACCCGTGGTCTCGGGGACATGTCGGACGACGTCCACGGCCTCCTCGAGGCGCTCGGTCTTGCGGGGCGCGGCACGGTCCACGGGGCCGGCTGGTCGATGGGCGGCGGCATCCTCCAGCAGCTGCTGCTCGAGCACCCGGAGGATCTGGCGAGCCTCACGCTCGTCGCCCCCGTGTCGCCCTACGGCTTCGGCGGCACCGTCGACGCCCAGGGCACGCTCGCCTTCCCGGACGCCGCATCGAGCGGTGGCGGCGGCGCGGCGCCCGAGTTCGTGCGGCGCCTGAGGGAGAAGGACACGTCCGAGGAGGACCCGACCTCCAGCCCTCGAGTCATCCTCCGCAGCTTCTACGGGGCGGGCGCGAACGCCGCCAACGTCGACGAGGACTTCCTCCTCGCCGAGGCCCTGACGACCCGCGTCGGGGACGACTTCTACCCAGGCGACAGCGCAGCCTCGGACAACTGGCCCACGACCGCGCCCGGCAGCCGTGGCGTGCTCAACACGATGTCACCCAAGCACTTCAACACGTCTGCCATCGCCACCAGCACGGCGGGTATCCCGATCACGTGGATCCACGGCACCGAGGACCTCGTCTGCAGCGACCGGTCGATGTTCGACTTCGGCACGCTCGGCGAGCTCGGCGCGGTGCCGGGATGGCCGGGCGCCGAAGCACTGCCTCCCCAGCCGATGAAGGCGCAGCTGCGCGCCGTGCTCGACGGCTATGCCGCCCAGCCAGGCCAGGCCGACCTCGTCCGCGAGGTGGAGCTCGAGGGAATCGCGCACGGACTCCCGCTCGAGGTCCCCGCCCGGATCGCCGAGGAGATCATGGCGCTCGTCCACCGCTGACAGACACGTGGCCGTATGCCGCTGGGCTCGGTCCCAGCGGCAGGCCTCCTCACCGGGTGGTGACCGAGGTCATGGCCAGCGGGTTTGGCCGCCTGACCGCAATTATCTACAGTTGGTTCCGTGCAAAATATTCGGGCGGGCCAGACCCTCTCCCGGGCGGTCTTCCTCGTCCCGGCCGGGCTGGCGATGCTCGCGGGCGTCAACGCCGCGCTGATGCTCGTCGGTGTCACGGCACCCGTGCGGTCGGAGCGGCTGGGTGACCTCCACGGCATGCTCATGGTCGGTGGTTTCCTGGGCACGCTCATCGCGATGGAGCGTGCCGTCGCGCTCCGCCACCCGTTGGGCTACCTCGCGCCGGGACTCCTCGGGCTGGGAGCGCTCGCCCTGATCAGCCCCGCGCCCATCCAGCTCGGCCAGCTCCTCCTCGTCGACGGCGGCATCGCCTTCGTGGCGGTGTATGCCGCGCTGTGGCGGCGCAACCACGACGATGTCGTCGTCGTCGAGCTGCTCGGTGCGGTCCACCTGACCATCGCCGCACTGTTGTGGCTTCGCGTCGACGTGCCCTGGCTCATGCCATGGCTCGTCGGCTTCCTCGTCCTGACCATCTGCGCGGAGCGGGTCGAGCTCGCGCGCCTCGCCATGCCGGCAAGCGGCGGCAGGACGCTCGTCCTCCACGCGGCCGCCCTCACCGTCGCGCTCGTGCTGACCCTCGTCTCGGCCGAAGCCGGGGCGCGCGCCACCGGGCTCGTCATCGCCTCCTTCGTCATCTGGCTCGTCCGACACGACGTCGCCCGTCGGACCATCCGGACCACCGGCCTGCCCCGGTTCAGCGCCGGCGCGCTGCTCGGGGGGTATGCCTGGCTGTTACTCGCGGCCGTCACCTGGGTGGTGACAGGAGCCCAGACCGAGGGCGCCCTCTACGACGTCGTCATCCACGCGGTCATGCTCGGCTTCGCCATCTCCATGGTGATGGCTCACGCACCCATCATCCTTCCGGCGGTGCTCAAGCGGCCCCTTCCCTACCGGCCGATCATGTGGCTCCCCTTGGTGCTCATGCACCTCGGTCTGGCGGTCCGAATCCTCGCCGGGGACCTCGCCGGGCTGCGGATCCTGTGGCAGGTCGGCTCGGTCACCAACATCGTCGCCCTGCTCCTCTTCTTCGCGGTCGCTGCGGGATCGAGCATCGCGGGCGCTCCGGCACTGAGAAGGAGAACTTCATGAGCACCCGCGGGTCATGGTTCATGCGCGACCGGCCCGTCGTCATCTGGTTGATGGCGGCGCTCCTGGTCAGCCTGGTCCACCCGTTCTTCGCGTACTCCCGGTGGCTCATGGTCCACCTCGTGGTCCTCGGGGCGGTGACGCACGCGGCCATGGTGTGGAGCGTCCACTTCACCGAGGCCCTGCTCAAGACCCGGTCAGGGTTCGAGGAGCGCCGCCTCCAGACGATCCGCCTGTCCGTCTTCCAGGTCGGCGTGCTGCTCGTCCTCCTCGGGGTCCCCACTCGCATCTGGCCGCTCACCCTCATCGGCGGCACGCTCATCTCCGCGGCGGTCGGCTGGCACGCGGTCATGCTCGTCCGGCGGCTCAAGGCGGCCCTTCCGGGCCGGTTCCGGATCACGGTCCGCTACTACATCGTGGCCGCGCTCCTCCTGCCCGTCGGCGCCACCTTCGGCGTCCTGCTCGCCCGTGGCAGCGGCGTCGGAGGCGCGACCGATACCGCGCACGGCCAACTGCTCGTCGCGCACACGATGGTCAACCTGCTGGGCTGGATCGGCCTCACTGTTCTCGGCACCCTGGTCACCCTGTGGCCGACGATGCTGCGCACCAAGATGGCCGAGAACGCCGAATCCGCCTCCCAGCACGCACTTCCCGTGCTCACCGGTGGGTTGGCCCTCGTCGTCGCCTCGCCGCTCCTGGACCGGGCCATGGTCGGAGTCGCCGGCATCGCGCTCTACCTGGCCGGCACCATCTGGGTCTACCGCCCGATCATCACCGCCGCTCGCCAGCGACCGCCCTACGCCTTCCCCACCCTGTCCGCCGGTGCCGGTCTCCTGTGGCTCCCCGTCGGCCTGGCCCTCATGGGTTGGTCCCTCGCCACCCGCGGCTCCTGGGCGGCCCTCGCCGACAACTACGGTGCGCTGACCACGATCTTCGTCGTCGGCTTCGCCCTCCAGGTCCTGCTCGGAGCGCTGTCCTACCTGCTTCCCGTCGTCATCGGAGGAGGTCCGTCCGTCCTGCGCGCCGGCATGGCCGAGCTCGAGCGCTGGGGCACCGCCCGCGTCGCCGTTGCCAACCTCGGCCTGGCGCTCTGCCT
>DASUQN010000471.1:0-2470 GCA_036280515.1 Intrasporangium sp.
TGGAGGCTGCCCGGCCCGTTGACCCGGCCGGGGAGGAGGCCGGGCACCTCGATGGGCACGTAGGGCAGGTAGGCGAGGAGGGCCAGCACGATGATGGCCGGAAGGGCCTTGAGCGACACGGCGGTCCTCATGCGTGGGCTCCCTTCATTGACGTGGGGCGGAGCAGGAGGACCAGGGCGAGCAGGAGGACGACGGACAGGTCGCCAACACCGCTCGCGGCATAGAAGTTGGCCAGCTGCTGGACCAGGCCGACGGCCACGGCCGCGACCGCGGTGCCGACCAGGGACCCCATGCCGCCGATGACGACGACGATGAAGGCGTAGATCAGCAGCGAACCGCCCTGCGCGGGCGACACCGTCCCGGCGTACTGCGAGTACAACAGTCCGGCCAGCGCCGCAGCCGAGCCGCCGATGGCGAAGACGATCGTGAACGTCCGATGCACGTTGATGCCGAGCGCCTCGACCATGGTGCGGTTCTCGACACCAGCGCGAATGATCAGGCCGAGGCGGGTGTAGTGCAGCAGTGCCTGCAGCCCGAGGAAGACGGCGAGCGCCACTGCGATGAACAGGAACCGGTCGTTGGGCAGGCGGGCTCCGAGGAGCGTCGTCGTGCTCGCCATCCACTCCGGCTTCTCCACCGTGCGGGGGTCGGCACCCCAGATGCCCTGTGCTGCAGCGACGCTGGCGAGGGAGAGGCCGACGGTGACGAGGACCTGCTGGATGTGGTGCCGATAGAGCGGCCGGATGAGGACCACTTCGACGATGAACCCGATGGCGGCACCCACGACGAGGGCGACGAGCACCGCAAGGGCGAGGCGGGCCGCAACGGAGAGGCTGCCCGGCAGGGCGCCCATGGTGAGGAACCCGGCGTAGGACCCGGCCATCATGAATGCGCCGTGGGCGAAGTTGAGCACTCCCATGAGGCCGTAGATGATGCTGAGCCCGCTGGCCGCGAGGAAGTAGAGGGCCCCGAGACCCAGACCCGTGATGAGGATGAGCACGAAGTCGGTCATGCCGCCCCCTCCCGCCGCATCGAGACGCCGAGGAGCTCCCGCGTCAGCTCCGGGTCGGCGACGAGCTCTGCCGCACCACCGCGGTGCACGACCTGGCCGGCGTCGAGCACCACCACCGTGTCGGCGATGCGCCGCACGAGCGGGAGGTTCTGCTCGACGAGCAGGATCGGAGTGGTCCGCGCGACTTCGGCGAGGACATCGGCGACCTCGGTGACCAGCTTCGGGGCCAGACCCTTGGTCGGCTCATCGATGAGCAGCACCGACGTGTCCCTCAGCAGGACCCGGGCGAGCGAGACCATCTGCTGCTGTCCACCGGAGAGCGTCCCCGCGCGCTGCTTGGCGCGGGTGACGAGGTCGGGGAACAGCGTGCCCACGATGGGCGCCTCCACACCCCGGTCGGGATCGACGAGGCGCAGGTTCTCGTCCACGGTGAGGCCACCGAAGACCTCCCGGTCCTCGGGGACGTAGCCGATGCCGCCGCGGATGATCCGCGTCGTCGGCTCGTCCTGGATCTCCCTGCCCTGCAGGAGGATTCGGCCGGTGCGCGGGGCGAGGCCGATGATCGCCTTCAGCGTCGTCGTCTTGCCGACGCCGTTGCGCCCGAGCAGGGCGGTCACCCCGGTTGCCGGCACGGTGAACGAGACGCCCTGCAGGACGTGCGAACCGCCGTAGCGGACGTGGAGGTCCTCGACCGAGAGCACCGGGCTGCCGTCGCTGCCGGGTGCCGCCCGGTCGAGGGCGGTGGTCATGTCAGTCACAGGGCTTCTCCAAGGTAGGCCTGTTGGACGCGTTCGTCGTGGGTCACTTCCTGGGGTGATCCGGAGGCGAGCAGCTGTCCATGGTGGAGCACCGCCACGCGGTCCGCGAGTCCGAGGACGACATGCATGTGGTGCTCCACCATGGCGACGGCCACCCCTGAGTCCCGGACCTCGCCGATGATCTCGGTGAGTCCGTCGACGTCCTCGGCGGACACACCGGCCATCGGCTCGTCGAGAAGCAGGACCTTCGGGTCCGAGGCCAGCGCCATGGCGAGCTCCAGCTTCCTGCGATCACCGTGCGAGAGGTCCCGCGCCGGGGTCGTCGCCTTCCCCGGCATCCGGACCCGCTCCAGGAGGGTGTCCACGTCCTGCCCTGCTGCCCCGTCGCGTCCCGGACGCGCCACCCGGAACGGCGAGAACGGAGCGGTACCGCTCGCCTGGACGGCCAGGTGGACGTTCTCGCCGGCAGTCAGCCCGTCGAAGAGTGCCGAGGTCTGGAAGGACCGTGACAACCCCAGACGAGCGCGACGCGTCGCCGACCGCTTCGTGACGTCATCACCGCCCAGCCGAACCGACCCGGTCGTCGGGCGGGTGACACCGCTGAGGATGTTGACGAGCGAGGACTTGCCCGCCCCGTTGGGGCCGATGATGCCGAGCAGCTCACCGGCCCCGACGTGGAGGGAGACGTCATCGAGGATCT
>DASUQN010000472.1:0-8370 GCA_036280515.1 Intrasporangium sp.
CCCTGCTGCCCGCATATCCTGTCGCCCATGCCCGAGGACCGTCCCACCGCGCCCCCGCGCGGGCAGGTCGAGGGGCGCCGTCGGGGCGGGGGAGCGCGGCGCCGCTCGCCGGGTGCCGGGGGATCACGAGGCCGTATGCCGCTGAGCCCGGAACAGCGCGAAACCCGCCGGGCCGCTCGGGCTGGGTTGGTCCCGCCGATCAGGTACCCGGAGCGCCTCCCGGTCGTCGTCCGGCGCGACGACATCGCCGAGGCGATCAGGGACCACCAGGTCGTCGTCGTCGCGGGCGAGACGGGCTCGGGCAAGACCACGCAGCTGCCGAAGATCTGCCTCGAGCTCGGTCGCGGGCTCGACGGCGTCATCGGCCACACCCAACCGCGCCGGATCGCGGCCCGGGCCGTCGCCGAGCGGCTCTCCGACGAGCTCGCGGTGCAGCTCGGCACGACCGTGGGGTACCAGGTCCGGTTCACCGACCAGTCGAGCCGGGACACGCTCGTCAAGGTCATGACCGACGGCATCCTGCTCGCTGAGCTGCAGCGGGATCGCGAGCTGCGGCGCTACGACACGATCATCATCGACGAGGCGCACGAGCGCAGCCTCAACATCGACTTCATCCTCGGCTACCTCAAGCAGCTGTTGCCGCGTCGCCCCGACCTCAAGGTCGTCATCACGTCGGCGACCATCGACCCGGAGAAGTTCGCACAGCACTTCGCCGACCCGGCGACGGGCGAGCCTGCCCCGATCATCGAGGTGTCCGGCCGGACCTATCCCGTCGAGATCCGCTATCGCCCCCTCGTCGACCCGGACGGTCCGGGCACCAAGGACGGCGACGACGAGAGGGACCTGATCACGGGGATCTGCGAGGCCGTCGAGGAGCTCTGGACCGAGCGTCACTCCGGGCCGAGCAGTGACATCCTGGTCTTCCTCTCAGGCGAGCGGGAGATCCGAGATGCGGCAGACGCGCTGAACGGGATGAAGCTGCCCGTCACCGAGGTGGTTCCGCTCTACGCCCGGCTCTCCGCGGCCGAACAGCACCGGGTCTTCCAGCCGCACACCGGCCGGCGGATCATCCTCGCGACCAACGTCGCCGAGACCTCGCTCACGGTACCTGGCATCCGCTACGTCATCGACACCGGCACGGCGCGCATCTCGCGGTACAGCCAGCGCACCAAGGTCCAGCGGCTGCCCATCGAGCCGGTCAGCCAGGCGTCGGCGAACCAGCGGTCCGGCCGCTGTGGGCGCGTCTCCGAGGGCATCGCCATCCGCCTCTACTCAGGCGCCGACTACGAGAGCCGGCCCGAGTTCACCGACCCGGAGATCCTGCGTACCAACCTGGCCTCCGTCATCCTCCAGATGACCTCGCTGGGGCTCGGTGACATCGCCAGGTTCCCCTTCCTCGACCCTCCGGACGGCCGACAGGTCACCGACGGCATCCGGCTCCTCGAGGAACTGCAGGCCTTCGCTCCAGAGGATGACACCCAGCCAGCCGCAAAGGGGCGGCGACGTCCGGGACGCAGGCTCACTGCATACGGCCGGACGATCGCGGCGCTCCCGATCGACCCGCGGCACGCGCGGATGGTCATCGAGGCGGACCGCCGCGGGGTGCTCCGCGAGGTGCTCGTCATCGTCGCCGCCCTCTCGATCCAGGACCCGCGCGAGCGACCCCAGGACAAGCAGGAGCTGGCCAGCGCCGCCCACAAGCGGTTCGCCGACGAGACGAGCGACTTCCTGTCCTGGCTGACGCTCTGGGCCCACGTCAAGGAGCAGCAGCGAGCCCTCAGCTCGAGCGCCTTCCGGCGGATGTGCAAGGCGGAGTTCCTCCACTACCTGCGGGTGCGTGAGTGGCAGGACCTGCACACCCAGCTGAAGCAGGCCGCCAAGCAGGCTGGCCTCGACGTTACGCGGGGGAGCGTCCGCACCGGTGAGGGAGAGGTCGACACCGACGCGATCCACCAGTCCTTGCTCTCGGGCCTCCTGTCGCACGTCGGGGTCCGGGACGAGCAGCGGCGGGAGTACCTCGGCGCCCGGGGGGCCCGCTTCGGGATCAGCCCCGGCTCCGCGCTCTTCCGCAAGCAGCCGCAGTTCGTCATGGCGGAGGAGCTCGTCGAGACGACACGGCTCTGGGCCCGGATCAACGCCCGAATCGACCCGGCCTGGGCCGAGGAGCTGGGAGCCCACCTCGTCAAACGGCAGTACTCCGAGCCACGCTGGTCGGGCCGCCGCGGCTCGGCCGTCGCCACTGAGCGGGTGACGCTCTATGGCGTGCCGCTCGTCGTCGGCCGCACCGTGGGCCTCGGGAAGGTCGACCCCGAGCTGGCACGTGACCTGTTCATCCGGCACGCGCTCGTCGAGGGCGACTGGCACACCGAGCACGCCTTCCTCCGCGAGAACGCCGCCCTCCTCGAGCGCATCGGCGATCTCGAGGCGAGGACCCGCCGGCGAGACCTCGTGGTCGATGACACCGTGCTGGTCGCCTTCTACGACAAGCAGATTCCCGCAGACGTGGTGTCCGGCCGGCACTTCGACACCTGGTGGAGGAAGGCCCGGCGCCAGACCCCGGACCTGCTGAACTTCACCGAGGACCTGCTCCTCCGGGACAGCGCAGGCGCACTCGGTGTGGAGGAGTACCCGACGACGTGGCGTCAGGGTGACCTCGACCTCGATGTCACGTACCAGTTCGACCCCGGCTCCGACTTCGACGGCGCCACCGTCCACATCCCCGTCGACCGCCTCAACCAGGTGGCCGCCGACGGCTTCGACTGGCAGGTCCCCGGCTTGCGCGAGGAGCTCGTCACGGCGCTCATCCGCTCGCTGCCCAAGGCGATCCGCCGCCACCTCGTGCCTGCACCCGACCACGCCCGGGCCGTCCTGCCCGAGCTCGATCCCGCGGACGGGGCCCTGGCCAGCGCACTGGCGAGGGCGCTGCGCCGCCGGGCCGGCGTGGCGGTCGACCCGGACGACGTCGACTGGAGCCGCGTCCCGGGCCACCTGCGGGTGACGTTCAGCGTCGACTCGCCCACCGGCGAGCCCGTCGCCGCGGGCAAGGACCTCGAGGCCGTCCGCGAAGCCGCCACGCCTCAGCTGCGCCGGCAGGTCCGGGCGGCGAGCACCGGCCTCGAACGCACCGGTCTGACGAGCTGGGACGTCGATCGGGTGCCGGAGATCTTCGAGAGCGGGTCCGGTGTCCAGGGCTACCCAGCCCTGGTGGACACGGGTGCCGCGGTCGACCTGCGGGTCCTGCCGACCCGGGCGGAGGCCGACGCCGAGCACCGGCTCGGCGTCCGGCGACTCCTGCTCCTCGGCATCAACCCGCCGTGGCAGCAGATCCTCGCGCGCCTCACCAATGCGCAGAAGCTCGCCCTCGGCCACAACCCGCACGGGAGCGTTCCCGCCCTGCTCGACGACTGCCTCGCGGCTGCCGTCGACGCGATCAGTGAGGACGTCATGCGTGAGCCGGGGGCACGGGCAGGGTCCACGACGGGAGGGGGCGACGCGCGCCCGAGCGAGCCCAGCGGCATACGGACTCGTGAGGACTTCGAGTGGGCCCTCTCGGCCGTTCGCACGCACACGAGCGCCCGCGTCGTCCAGGTCGTCGGCCTCGTCGAGCCGATCCTCGCTCGTCACCTCGCCCTGACGAACCGGCTCGCCGAGCTCGACCGCTCGACGAATCCGGCGATCCGGCCGCTGCTCGCCGACGTCCGCGCCCAGCTGCGCGAGCTGATCCGTCCGGGCTTCGTCGCCGACGCGGGCATGTCACGGCTGCCGGACCTCGACCGCTACCTCCGCGCAGCGGCGCACCGACTGGACAAGGCTCCCGCCAACCTCGTCCGGGACACGCAAGCCCTCGACCAGGTCGACCTCGTCGAGGGGCGCTACGCCGACCTGCTGCAGGCCCTGCGCCCGACCCAGCGTGGCGCGGCGGAGGTCGCGGAGATCGGCTGGATGATCGAGGAGCTGCGGGTGTCCCTCTTCGCCCAGTCCCTGGGGACGGCCCACAGCGTGTCGCCGCAGCGGATCCTCAAGGCCATCGCCCGGCTCACGCCCTGACGACCACGAACCCGTGCTTCGGCGTCGGGCAGCTCGCCCCAGGGGCGGCCCGTGGTGGATGCGACCCATGGGGAATCATGGGGCGACGCGCCGCGTTGGACCCGGTGAACCGCCATGACGAAAGGGCCTCCCGTGCAAGACCCCACCGAGCTCTTCCAGTTCGAGACCGACACGTCGCTGTCCGCCGAGGACATGCACGCTTCGGTGCTCGTGCTTGCTCTGGGCGGGTTCGTCGACGCGGGCCACACGCAGCGCCTGCTCACCGAGCACCTCCTGGAGACGCACGAGTCTCGCGTCATCGCGTCGTTCGACGTCGACCAGCTCCTCGACTACCGCGGACGCCGACCGCCCATGGTCTTCGACCGTGACCACTGGGAGAGCTACGCGGACCCGAGCCTCCTGTTGTACCGGGTCGTCGACCGCGAGGGGGTGCCCTTCCTGCTCCTCGCGGGACCGGAGCCCGACTACCAGTGGGCCCGAATGGCCGAGGCCGTCATGATCCTGATCCGTGCCCTCGAGGTGGAGCTCACCGTGAGCGTCCACGGCATCCCCATGGCCGTGCCGCACACGCGCCCCCTCGGCTTCACCACACACGGCACGAACCCGCGGCTGCTGTCGGGCAACGAGACGCCCTTCGGCACCGTGCAGGTCCCGGCCAGCTTCTCCGCCATGCTCGAGCTGCGTCTCGGCGAGGCCGGACGCGACGCACTCGGCTTCGCGGTGCACGTGCCGCACTACCTCGGCCAGAGCGAGTTCGCCGATGCCGGCCTCCTCGGGCTGCAGCGCATCATCGCCGCCACTGGTCTCGACCTGGACACGACGGCGCTCGCTGCGGCCGCAGGCCGCGACCGTGCCGAGATCGCTCGCCAGATGGAGCAGTCCGACGAGATCTCGGCGGTCGTCCGAGCGCTCGAGCAGCAGTACGACACGTTCCTCGAGGGCCGTCGTCACCGCAGCCTGCTCGCCACGGACCTGTCCGACCTGCCGACCGCCGACGAGATCGGCGCCGAGTTCGAGGCCTTCCTCAAGGACGTCGCCGACGAGGTCGACGCGGGCGAAGAGCCGGACGGCGACGACAGCCCCAAGGGCTGAGCCGCCAGAGGCCAACCTCGTTCTCAGCCCGCGCCAGCGCCCTGCACCAGCGCATTCGATCGCTGCCCTCGAGGCCGGGACCCAGGGCTGCACGCGCGGGTCACTCCTTGGCCTCGCTCCATCGGCGGATGACGCTCGTGTCGGCAACGAAGCGCACCTGGTCCGTCCCCGCCCACGTCTGTGACGCCTGGGCAAGCGCCTGCTCCACCGTGCGTCGCGCCTCCTCGGCGTGCGCCAGCGGCACGTGGACGAGGAGCTCGTCGTGCAGGCACAGCACGATCTGCCCGCCGAGTGGGCGGACCCCGTGGCGCACCGTTGCCGCCCACGCCTTGAAGAGCTCTGCCGCCGACCCCTGGATGATCGCGTTGCGGGCGTAGCGTCCCCTGGCTGCGTCGGCAGCACCACCAGGCCGTATGCCGCTGGGCTCGTCCCCTGCCGCATCCTGCCCTTCCGTGGCCGGATCGCCAGCATGCAGAGCCGCCGCCGCGAAGGGAATCAGGCGGCCGCCGTAGGTGCGCAGGGGGCGGCGCGCCAAGCCGTCGGCGTAGGCCCGGTCGAGCAGGCCCATCGCGATCGGGTAGGCGCGCTCGAGATCCTCCAGGGCCTCGCCCGCCGCGCCGGACCGCTGGCCGTACATCGCGGCGAGCACGGCCACCTTGGCGACCGGGCGCTCGACGCCCAGCTTGGTGGCGACCGGTGCGTAGAGGTCGTCGTTGTGCGTTGCCTCGGCGAAGGCCCGGTCGCCGCTGACGACCGCGAGGACCCGGGGCTCGACCTGTCCGAGGTCGGCGCGGACGAACACGTGCCCAGGTCTCGCGCGGATGGCCGGGCGGAGCGCGGCAGGCAGGTTGTGCAGGCCGTTCTGTGCGGTCATGCGTCCGGCGGCTCCGTCGCACGCGGTCCACGTCCCACGGAGACGGTCGTCCTCGCCCACGTGCTCGTCGAGCCAGCGGTAGCCGTACGTCGTCGCGATCCGCTCGTCCTTGCGCCACGTCAGGAGGGCGTCGACGAGCGGGTGGGTGTGCCGGTACGGCTCGAGGAGCCACGCCCGGGTGCTGGGCACATCGACGCCGACGGACGAGAGCAGGTCGCGGACCTGGGCCGGATTGCGCAGGTCGGTCCGCTCGCGCCCGGGTGCATGGCGCAGGACGACGTGGTCGCGCAGCGCTCGGATCCGCGTCGCGTCCGCGTCGTCCCGGGGTCGTGGCCCGGCGGCGGCCCCGATGAGGTCCTCGGCCGCGTTGCGGTCAACGGGCAGGCCGTCACGCTCGAGCTCCAGGCAGAGGACCGCCGCCGCGGACTCGGACCACACGGTGCGGACGAGCCGCTCGGCGGCCGGCCCGGCTGTGCGCCGCACCGAGTCCTCCTGGTCGCGTTGGCACTCCAGGGCCAGGTGGGCCAGGGCTGCGACGCGGTCCGGGGTCGATGCCCAGCCCTCCAGGGCGTCGGCTCGCAGCTGCCCCGTGTCCGTGAGCAGATCGTCCGATCCCGGCCCGGCCATGTCGAAGAGGTCGGCATCGAAGCCAGCCCGCCGAGCGCGCCGGGGGAGCGGGACGTCCCGGGCAGGCAGTCCACGGCAGCCCGCCAGGACGTGGCCGGGGGTGGCCCACCAGCCCCCGTGCAGCAGGCGATGCGCCTCGGAGAGGTCCCACGACCGGGGAACCTCCACGCCTGCGGCGACGACCCCGCGAAGCGCGTTGCCGGCCGACCAGACGACCCAGCGTGGGTTGACCGACTCGACCAGCCGGTCGACACGAGACGCCACGTCGGCCAGCGGCCACGGCTCGTCCAGACCGGGCCCGGCGGCATACGCCTCGTTGGTGCCCACGACGAGCGCGACGAGCGGTGGGCCGGAACGCCGCCCAGCCACCTGGTCAGTCAAGGGAACTGGCCATCCGAGCGACGGCCTCACGCAGGATCTCCGGGGACGTGGCGAAGTTGAGCCGAACGCAACCGCGACCGCCCTCGCCGAAGCTCGGACCCTCTGAGAGGGCGACCCGTCCGCGCTCACGGAACCGGGCCGACGGGTCGTCACCGAGGTCGAGCGCCCGGCAGTCGAGCCAGGCGAGGTAGGTCGCTTCCGGCAGCTGCAGGCGCACGTGGGGCAGGTGGTCGGCGACCAGCTCGGCGAGCAGGTGGCGGTTGGCGTCGAGCTCCTGGACGAGGCGCTGGACCCAGTCGACGCCTCCGGTCCAGGCGGCCGTGTGCGCGATGGCACCGAGGTGGCTCGCGCCGAACGTGACGAACGGGTGGAGGCGGCCGACCGCTGCGCCGGCCTCGGGACCGGGGACGATGAGGCCGGCCTTGAGACCGGCGAGGTTCCAGGCCTTGGAGGCGGATGTCAGCGTGACGCCACGCTCGGCGCCCGGGACCGTGAGGTAGGGCGTGAAGGAGCCGGACTCGTACACCAGGGCGGCATGGATCTCGTCCGAGATGACGGTGACGCCGTGGTCGTCCGCGAGGCGGGCCAGCGTCTCCAGCTCCGCGGACGTGTGCACCGTGCCGGTGGGGTTGTGCGGGTTGGACAGCAGGTAGGCGGCTCGGGCACCCCCCGCGGTTGCCCGCGCGAACGCGTCCGCGAGGGACACGGGGTCAAGGCGGCCGTCCGGCGTGAGCGGGGCATCGAGGGGCTTGCGCCCGATGGAGTCGATGACGGTGAAGAAGGCGTTGTAGACGGGAGAGCTCAGGATGACCGGCGCCGCCCGGTCCGTCAGAGCCTCGAGAAGCCGGGCGATGCCGCTGAGGACGTCGGCCACGACAACACCCGTCCGCGCGTCGACGTGCCAGTTCCACTGGGTCGCAGCGAAATTGGCAAACGCCTCGGTGTACTCACGCGTCCAGGGGTAGCCGGTGTCGCCGCGACGCATCGCGTCCGACACGGCCGCGACCACGGCGGGGCACGGCGCACAGTCCATCTCCGCGACCCAGAGCGGCAGCACGTCGCTCGGGTGTGCGCGCCACTTGAGGCTCGTGCGAGAACTCCTCAGCTCGTCCGCCGAGGCGCTGAGGATGCGGTCCGTCATGGTCACGAGCCTAGGAGAGCACACCGACGCCTCGAGGTGAGGAACGGGGGGAACGGGGTAAGGAAGGAGAGGCCGCCAACGGCCACGTCCGCGTCGCGGATCGCGTAACGTCAGCCGGGGCCGGACAGTCGAGGGCAGTGATGGATGCCCTTGGTCAACGAGACGAACGGTCTCAGGGAGAGGAGCCACGTGGGCAGCTTCGGATGGG
>DASUQN010000473.1:0-4295 GCA_036280515.1 Intrasporangium sp.
TCGCGTCCGCTGGGAGTCCACAAGGAGTCCGGTTTGCGCAGGCAGAAGGCATTGAGGGAGGCATCGGTGCAGGTCAGCGACCTGACGCTGCGCGAGGTCGTCGCCGCGATGGAGAGGCTCTATCCACCGGACAGCGCCGCCGACTGGGACCGGGTCGGCCTCGTCACCGGCGACCTCGACCAGCCGGTGCGTCGCATCGCGTTCGCGCTGGACCCGACGCTCGCGGTCATCGAGGAGGCGCGCGACTGGGACGCCGACCTGCTGGTCACGCACCATCCGCTTCTCCTTCGTGGGGTCCACTCGGTGGCGACGACGAGCGCCAAGGGTGCATCCGTCACGCATCTCGTCGCATCGGACATCGCGCTCTACGTCGCCCACACCAACGCCGACGTCGCTGACCCGGGGGTCTCCTCCGTGCTGGCCGACGCACTCGGGCTCACCTCCCAGCGTCCCCTGACCACCATCGGGCCGTATGCCGCTGGGCGCGTCGGCGAGCTCGCCTCGCCTGTGTCACTGGCTGAGTTCGCAGACGCCGTCGCCGGTGCCCTGCCGCCGACCGCGGGCGGCATCCGGGTCAGCGGTGACCCCGAGGGCATCGTCCGGGCGGTGGCGGTCATGGGCGGCTCCGGCGATGACCAGTTCGACGCAGTGCGTGCCAGCGGAGCCGATGTCTACGTGACGGCCGACCTGCGTCACCACCCCGCACTCGAGGCCCGTGAGGAGGCCCGCGGCGGGACGCCCTACGTCATCGACGCCGGTCACTGGGCGACCGAGTCGCTGTGGCTGGCCAGCGCCGAGCGGCGCCTGCTGGCGGAGCTGGGGGAGGATCCGTCCGCACCGACTAGGGTCGAGTCGAGAATCTCGTCCATCCGCACCGAGCCGTGGACCTTCGTTGTCGCAGCGAACTCCGCACCAGTCGATGCGGACTCACCTGGAGGTGTGTCCTGAAAGCCGATCCGTCCCGCCAGTGGCGTCTGCTCGACCTGCAGGCCATCGACACGCGGCTCGACCAGATTGCCCACGCCCGGGCGAACCTGCCCCAGGTCGCCGCGATCGCGGCAGCGCGGAGCGAGCTGGCGGCGGTCGACACCGAGCTCGTCAACGCCCGCACCGCCGTCGGCGACGTCCAGCGTGAGCTGACCAAGTCGGAGCAGGATGTCCAGCTCGTCCGCGACCGCGCCGCACGTGACCAGGGCAGGCTCGACTCCGGTCAGGGCAGCGCCAAGGACCTCGCTGCGCTCCAGCACGAGCTCGTCTCACTCGCCCGGCGCCAGTCCGAGCTCGAGGACATCGAGATCGAGGTGATGGAGCGGGCCGAGGCGCTGACGAAGCGGGTGACGGAGCTCGAGACCTCGCGCGCCGAGGTCGCCGACCGGCTCGCGAGTCTGGAGCAGGAGCACGCCACGGTCCTCGCCGACCTCGAGGCGGAGGCCGAGCAGGTCGGCTCCGGGCGCGCGGACATCGTCGCCGGGGTCGGTGAGGAGCTGATCGGGCTCTACGAGAAGATCCGGGCCCAGAGCGGCGGCATCGCAGCGGCCGAGCTGCGCCAACGCCGGTGTGGCGGCTGCCGCCTCGAGCTGAACAACGTCGACTTCGACCGGATCAGGCGCGCCGCCGAGGACGAGGTCGTCCGGTGCGAGGAGTGCCGTCGGATCATGATCCGGACGGGCGAGTCAGGCCTGTGAGCCGGTCCTCCGGGCGGGCAGGCGGCCGGGACCTGATCGTCGAGGCGGACGGGGGCTCCCGTGGAAACCCCGGGGTCGCGGGCTACGGCGCGCTGGTCCGGGACGGGGCGACCGGCGCCGTGCTCCTCGAGCTGGCCGAGCCGATCGGGGTGGCGAGCAACAACGTCGCGGAGTACTCAGGGCTGCTCGCCGGACTCCGGGCGGCGGCCGAGATCGACCCCGGCGCGCAGGTGCGGGTGCGCATGGACTCCAAGCTCGTCGTCGAGCAGATGTCGGGTCGGTGGAAGGTCAAGCACGAGGACATGCGCCGACTCGCCGGCGAGGTCGGCGAGGTCCTGCGCGGGATCGAGTTGGCGGGAGGGACCGTCGCCTTCGAGTGGGTCCCGCGGGAGCGGAACACGGCCGCGGACCGGCTGTCCAACGAGGCCATGGACGGGCACTCGGTGCGGCGGACGCCCGCCGCCGAGCCCAAGGACCCGGGTGCCGAGGCGTCCGAGCCTGCGGATGCGCCGGACGCTCCCGACGACCTGACCGACCAGCGGGACCTGCGGCTGCTCCTCGTCCAGGCGCCGTCCACGGAGCGAGCCGTCGAGCGAGTCGCGGCGGCGGTCCGGCCGCTCGTCGGCCCGGACAGTCGTGTCATCACCTCCACCGAGCCGCTCGCCGAACAGACCGGGCGGGCCGTCGCCGAGCTGATCGGCACCGAGGTCGAGGTCTCCGCGGACTGGACGGCGGACCCCGGGAGGGCTGGGAGCGAGCCCGCTGACGCGGCGAGCTCAGCGGCATACGGCAGATTGCGGTTGAGCGGGGGAACGGTGGTCGTCGTGACCACGCGACGCGGCATCGTCACCGTCCTGGCGGAGGTACTCGGGCTCGGCCCGGAGCGGTTCTGGAGCCTCGCGACGGCACCCGGCAGCCTGAGCGGCGTCGAGGTGTGGGCGGACGGCACGGCGTCGGTCGCTTTCACGAATCGGACGGACCATCTCGCCTAGTGGGCATTGTGCGATATTCGCAGTCATGAGCTACGCCGGTGACGTGACCCCGAACGAGGCCTGGATCCTCCTGCAGCAGGACCCGCGAGCCGTGCTCGTGGACGTGCGGACCCACGCCGAGTGGTCGTACGTCGGGTTGCCCGACCTGCGATCGCTGGGCCGGGACGTCGTGCGCGTCGAGTGGCAGCGGTACCCCGACGGCAGCATCAACCACCGCTTCGTCGACGAGCTGGCGGCTGCCGGAGTGGAGACGGACCAGCCTCTCTACTTCCTCTGTCGGTCGGGGGTGCGTTCCATGGCCGCGGCCGAGGCGGCCACCGCGGCCGGCTGGACCAAGTCGTACAACGTGAGCGAGGGCTTCGAGGGGCCCCACGACGCCCAGCACCATCGCGCTGTGGCCGGCTGGAAGGTTGCGGGACTGCCGTGGGTGCAGGGCTGAGCGGCGCAGCCGGCGGATGGCGTCCGGACACCATCGCCGTGCGGGGAGGCTTGGCGCGCAGCGGTTTCGATGAGACGTCCGAGGCGATCTACCTGACGTCCGGGTTCGTCTACGAGTCGGCCGAGGCCGCGGAGGCGGCGTTCAAGGGGGAGTCGGACCGGTTCGTCTACTCTCGCTACGGGAACCCGACGGTTCGGATGTTCGAGGACCGCATCGCCCAGATCGAGGGGGCCGAGGCCGGCTTCGCGACGGCGTCGGGCATGGCGGCCGTGTGGGTGGCACTGGCGGCCTTGCTCGGCAACGGGGACCGGGTCGTGTCGTCGCGGTCGCTCTTCGGGTCGTGCTTCGTGATCCTCGACGAGATCCTGCCCAGGTGGGGGGTCGAGACGGTCTTCGTCGACGGGCCGGACCTTGACCAGTGGCGCGAGGCGCTGTCCGAGCCCACGACGGCCGTGTTCTTCGAGACGCCGAGCAACCCGATGCAGGAGCTGGTCGACATCCGGGCGGTCTGCGAGCTCGCCCACGCCGCCGGGGCGAAGGTCGTCGTCGACAACGTCTTCGGGACGCCGGTCTTCTCCCGGCCGCTCGAGCACGGCGCCGACATCGTCGTCTACTCCGCGACGAAGCACATCGACGGGCAGGGACGCGTGCTCGGTGGTGCGGTGCTCGGGACGCCCGAGTTCATCGACGGGCCGGTGCAGAACCTCATGCGCCACACCGGGCCCGCGATGTCGCCCTTCAACGCCTGGGTGCTCGTCAAGGGTCTCGAGACGATGTCGCTGCGGGTCGAGCGCATGGCGGCGAGCTGTCTCGAGGTGGCTCGGTTCCTGGAAGGGCATCCTCGGGTGACCCGCGTCGTGCACCCGTTCCTCGAGTCGCACCCGCAGCACGAGCTGGCCCGGCGACAGATGCTCGGTGGGGGCACGGTCGTGACCTTCGAGCTCGACGGGGGCAAGGCCGAGGCCTTCGCCGCGATGAACGCACTCGAGATCATCGACATCTCCAACAACCTCGGCGACGCCAAGTCGCTCGTCACGCACCCCGCGACGACGACGCACCGCCGGCTTTCTCCGGAGGCGCGGGCTGCGGTGGGGATCACCGACGGCGTGCTCCGGATCTCGGTCGGCTTGGAGGACGTTCGCGATCTCGTCGACGACCTGAAGCGAGCCTTGGCCTGAT
>DASUQN010000474.1:0-2955 GCA_036280515.1 Intrasporangium sp.
CGTTGTGCCGCCACGGCTGGAAGTGGTCGGAGATGAAGACCGAGTCGAGACCGTCCTGCTCGGCTCGCACGGTGAAGTCGACGAGCTCACGCGGCCCGAACTGCTCCGCCGAAGCCTTCCATCCAACCTTGAGCATCAGACCTCCTCGTCGTGGCACCCCCGGGACCGACTGGGGGACCGCCCGGGTTGCAACAGCCTACGACCAGCACCCGGAACTCCCGGGGGCTGGTCGTGGACTGGACTGATGCCGTGGCGGAGGGCCTCCGGTCGTCACCAGTGGACGACGACCTTCGTGCCGACGGGCGCGGCGTTGTAGAGCTGCTTGAGCAGGGTCATGTTGCGAACGTTGACGCAGCCGTGCGACGAGCCGTTGTAGCCGTTGCGGGCGAAGTCGCCCGAGTAGTGGATGGCCTGGCCGCCGCTGAAGAACATCGAGTAGGGCATCGGCGTGTAGTAGAGGTTCGAGATGACGTCGACCTTCTTCCACGTGATACCGAAGACGCCCTCGCGCGTCGGCTCGGCCTCGCTGCCGAAGCGGACGGCCATCGAGTACTGTGCCTTGCCGTCGATGACCCAGGTCAGTGACCGCGTCGACTTGCTGATGCAGATGACTCGGCCGGTGAGGCATCGCTTGTCGACGTCCCAGTTCGCCGCACTCGGCTTGGGCGCGGCCGGCTTGACGTTGTTCAGCTCGTCGCGCGTCGGCGTGCGCGTCATCGACAGGATCCGGTTGTAGGTGCGCTCGTCGGTGACGCCAGTGACCGGGAACCCCCGCTTGCCCTGGAAGCCCTGGACGGCCTGCGTGGTCCGTGACCCGTAGTTGTTGCTGACGTCACCGGAGAACCAGCCGATCTGCTTGAGCCGGGCCTGCATGGCGCGGACCTTCGGGCCGAAGTCGCCCGGTCGCAGGATGACGACGACCGGCTCCGGTCGGGGCTCGCTCGGCTTTACCGTCTTCGTCGGCTTCGCCGTGGGCTTCTTCGTTGGCTGCTTGGTCTGCTGCTTGGTCGGGGTGGCGGTTGGTGTCGTGGGCTGCTGCGCCGGCGTCGTGCTCGTCAGTGAGGGCGTCGATGTTGCTGACGTCGATGACGTCGCAGTGGAGGACGTGGCGCTGCCTTTCGCGGGTCCAGTCGGCGTGGCCGGGCCGCACGCCGTGGTGCCAAGGGCGAGTGCGCCCAGGGCCAGGACGGTCAAGGCTTGTCGGGTCGTCCCCCGAGGTCGTGCGTACCGCATGGTCTCCCCAATCCGTGCAACGAGATGTCACACAGCCTGACGCGATGACCTGGACAAACGTTGTCACCCGGGAACGCTCGGCACTGATCGTGATCAATCCGTTGCCCAGGTCCAATTCCCCTGTGGCAGAGGCATTGGGTTTCGGACGGGAACTGTGGGCGACGAGACGGCCGCGCCCTGGAGGCCGAATCGCGGCCTGCGGCTCAGGCGTTCTGCTGTTGCTGCTGCTGCTGTTGCTGCATGGCGTGGTGGCGCCGGAGTACCTCGGTGAGCTTGTTCGCGCCCGCCACGACCGTCGCTGCATGAAGCCGGCCGGGCTGCCGCGAGAGCCGCTCGATGGGGCCTGAGATGGAGACGGCAGCAACGACCCGGCCCGACGGCCCGCGCACCGGTGCCGAGACCGAGGCGACGCCAGGCTCGCGCTCGGCCACACTCTGCGCCCAACCGCGGCGGCGGACACCGGAGAGCGCGGTGGCGGTGAAGGCCGCGCCCTGCAGCCCTCGGTGCAGCCGGTCCGGCTCCTCCCAGGCAAGCAGGACCTGCGCCGCGGAGCCGGCGAGCATCGACAGTGTCGCGCCCACTGGGATCGAGTCCCGGAGGCCGACCGGCCGCTCCGCGGCTGCGACACAGATCCGCATGTCACCCTGGCGGCGGAACAGCTGCGCGCTCTCGTTGGTGTGGTCGCGGAGCGCGCCGAGCACGGGACCAGCGGCCGCGAGCAGGCGGTCCTCGCCGGCGGCCGAGGCGAGCTCCCCGAGACGCGGGCCGAGGACGAAGCGGCCCTGCATGTCGCGGGAGACGAGACGGTGATGCTCGAGGGCGACGGCGAGACGGTGGGCGGTCGGGCGGGCCAGGCCGGTGGCGCCGACAAGCTGCGCGAGTGTGGCCGGACCGGCCTCGAGGGCGCCGAGCACCGTGGCCGCCTTGTCGAGAACGCCGACTCCACTAGTGTTGTCCATGACCTGATATTGCCGTCTCAGGCACTGAGACGTCAATTCATCACCCCCACATTGGGGACAGGCTGGACCTGAGGGACGTCGCGGCGGACGGCAGGCCGCGTGCCCGGGTGTGATGTTGGCGTCATCTTGGGTGGGAGGAGAGCAATGAGCGGGACGCTGGCCGAGAAGGTGTGGGAGGCGCACGTCGTGCGACGTGCGGAGGGGGAACCGGACCTGCTCTACATCGACCTTCACCTCCTGCACGAGGTGACCAGCCCCCAGGCGTTCGACGGCCTGCGACTCGCCGGACGGCCGGTCCGGCGTCCGGACCTGACCCTGGCCACCGAGGACCACAACGTCCCGACGACGCCTGGCCCGATCACCGATCCGGTCTCGAAGGTGCAGGTGGACACGCTGCGCCGCAACTGTGAGGAGTTCGGGATCCGGCTGTACCCGATGGGCGACGTCGAGCAGGGCATCGTCCATGTCGTCGGCCCGCAGCTCGGCCTGACCCAGCCCGGCATGACCGTGGTGTGCGGCGACAGCCACACGTCGACGCACGGCGCTTTCGGCGCGCTCGCCTTCGGTATCGGCACGTCGGAGGTGGAGCACGTCCTGGCGACCCAGACGCTGCCGCTCAAGCCCTTCCGCACCATGGCCGTCAACGTCCGGGGCCGGCTCGGCAAGGGCGTGACCGCCAAGGACGTCGTCCTGGCCGTCATCGCCAAGATCGGCACCGGTGGGGGCCAGGGCTATGTCCTCGAGTACCGGGGGGAGGCGATCG
>DASUQN010000475.1:0-9972 GCA_036280515.1 Intrasporangium sp.
GGGACTCGGACCTCGCCTCGGACAGCGCCGACGCCGCGACGCTCGTCGAGGGCCTCGACGAGCTGCCGCCGGCCGGCTGGACCGGGCCCGGCGGGGTGCAGCTCAGCGACGAGGGCCTCAGCCGGCTGCACGGCCTCGCCGAGGTGGTGCGTCGTCTCCGACGACTCACCGGCCTGCCGCTCGTGGACCTCCTCGACGAGGCGGAGACGGCAATCGGTCTGGACATCGAGGTCCTGTCGCGTCCCGAGCACACGGCCGCGACCGCGCGGGTGCACCTCGACGCCTTCGCCGACGTCGCGGCCCGCTACGTGACGAGCTCGGACCGGCCCACGCTGTCCGGCTTCCTCAGCTGGCTCGAGGCCGCCCGAAGCCAGGAACGAGGACTCGACGCAGGGCAGGTCGAGTCCGACACCGACGCAGTCCAAGTGCTGACGGTTCACGCTGCCAAGGGCCTGGAGTGGGACGTGGTCGCCATCCCCTCACTCGTCGAGGGTGCCTTTCCCGACCACACCGCCACGTCCGTCGTGCCGACGGAGCCGAACGCCTCGGACAGCGCTGCCCAGTCGGGCGAGTACGCGTGTTCGGGCACCCCGCGGGACAAGGGGTGGCTCGTCGGGCTCGATTCCCTGCCCTACGACCTGCGAGGTGACCGGGACGGCCTCCCACGCCTGAACTGGTCGGCCAGCCCAGACCGCAAGGCGCTGGGAGCCGCGATCGGGGAGTTCGCCGAGGATGGGGGCCGGCACGCCATCGCGGAGGAACGTCGGCTCGCCTATGTGGCCGTGACCCGGGCACGCACTGATCTGCTGCTGTCGACGCACCTCTGGGGCCCGGGCAAGAAGACCCTGTCCGTCCCCTCCCGCTTCCTCCTCGAGATCCGGGACGCGCTCCAGGGGGCCGTGTCCGTCGCGGGGTGGCACCCCGCCCCGCCGCCTGTGGAGAAGAACGGCACGTTGGCGGCACCCCAGAATCCGTACCTGGCCGAGCCCGTCCGGGCGACCTGGCCGCACGATCCGCTCGGTCAACGGCGGGCGTCGCTGGGCATGATCCCGGAGCGGCTGCGCGACATCGTCGCGTCGGGTCCCGCGGAGCTCGTGGGGGACCGAAGGGTCGACGACCTGCGTCTCCTCCTGGCGGAAAAGGAGATGAAGGGGGTGCGGGAGGAGCCGGTCGTGGAGGTGCCGAGGCACCTGTCCGCGTCCGCGGTCGTCGCCCTCGCGCGAGATCCGGAGGCCTTCGCGCTGCGGCTGCGGCGGCCGATGCCGGAGCCACCTGCCCTGGCCGCTCGACAGGGAACCGCCTTCCACGCCTGGGTCGAGGAGCACTTCTCGCGCGCGGCCATCGTCGACCTGTTCGACCTCCCCGGGAGCGCCGACGAGGGGGCCACCGTCGACGAGGACCTGGACCTGATGCGGTCGAACTTCCTCGCGAGCGAGTGGGCCGAGCGGGTCCCGGAGGAGATCGAGCTGTCGATCGAGACGGTCATCGATGGCATCGCGGTGCGGGGGCGGATCGACGCGGTCTTCGCCCGCGATGATGGCGGATGGACCGTGGTCGACTGGAAGACGGGTGCGCCGCCGACGGGGCAGGAGGCCGAGGTCCGAGCGGTCCAGCTCGCGACGTACGCACTCGCCTTCGCTCGGCTCCGCGGCGTCGACCCCAACCTCGTGGACGCGGCCTTCTTCTACGCAGCCGAGGGGGTGACCGTGCGGCCTGCCGTGGTTGACGAGCGGATCCTCGTCGCGATGCTGTCCACCATCCCCGACTGATTGCTTCGGCCCTCGCGGGAGCGCTCAGCCAACTCGTCCGTCGTTCGGCTCCGCTTCGTCTGCGCCGGCACGTTCCTGCGCCGATCCGCCGAACTCGACTTCTGGTCCGTCGGCAGGACTCGCCGTGCGTGGCGGGTCGATGGCATGCGTGACCGACGGGTCGGGGAAGGGCTGGTGCGGTTGGGTGGCGTCCCAGTCCAGCTCCGGGTCCGGGCGCGGCTCCGCGTCGGCTGGGTTCGGCACCTCGGAGACGCGAGGGGCGCTCGGCAGCTCGGTTGCGTCCTGCTGTCCCACCCGTGGGGTCGAGAGGGCATTGACCGATTCCCGGCCCTCCCGGTCCGCTTCGACTGCCCTGAGCTCGTCCTCGGCGGCGACCCGCTCTTCCAACGCCCGCAGGGACTCTGCTGCGTCCTCGACGAGGTCAGGGGCGGCGGAGCCAAGGGCACGCAGCAGGACGCGCATGGACGTCATGTCGGCGGCCAAGCGGGCCCGCGCCAAGAGGTTGTCGTCCGGGCGCTCGACCCGCGACTGGGCGTAGGCCGAGAGCACGATGTCGAGTGTCTCCGGCGCCGCCAACCCCACCACGTCGGCGAAGTCGTCGGCCGGGTCCCCGATCCGCGACTGCTCCCAGCCGAGCACGCCGCGGACCTCACCGGCTTCGGCCCGGTCCTCGTCCTGGAACGAGACGAGGACGTGCTCCCCGGTGAAGGACCCGTGCACGGCAGTCGGCGCGAAGCGCCACAGCGAGATGTCCTCGAGCCGCTGCTCCCAGCGGGTCAGCAGGTTGGTCGGCACGTGCCCCGTGGCAGCGGCGCGGTCCAGCTCGGACAGCTGTCGGCGGCGGTGCGCCTCGGCGTCGTAGACCGGTCGACCAGCCTCCTCGAAGAGGCCCAGATCGAGGTTGTGGATGTGTGCCAGCGCTCGTCCGATGCCTGACGCGAGGTCCCCCGGCGGTAGTGCGGCGAAGTCCAGTGGCCGACCCGGTAGCCGAAGGTAGACGATGGCCCGACCCTCCGGAACGGGCACCTGTCCACGGACCATGGGTATGGCGAGATCGAGACGGCGGCCCAGCAGTGGCCCCAGGGCCACCACGGCCTCGAGCTCGGCGCCCGAGGCCTGCGTCAGGGGCGCCTTGACCACCCAGCGTCGGTCCTGATGATCGGTCAGGAACGCCAGGTCGAACGAGCCGCCCGCCCTCGTGCGCACGCCCTCCACCGAGACGGGGTCGAGACCCGGCACGGCGGCGCTCGCGAGGGCTGCGAGGAACAGGGGGCTTCGGGTCACCATCCCACCGTAAGGTGAGCGCGAGCATGATCGTTGGAGGCTTGGGGCTCGGGGGCCTGGGCGCGTGCCCAGCCCACGGCCGTAGGGTGACGACGTGGTCCGAAGCGCAGACACCTTGCCCGACCTCGCCCTGTCCCGGGCGGTTCTCGATCGATCCGGCGTCGAGCGTCGTGATGAGGGTCTGGTGGAACGGCTCCTGGCCGATCCGGCGACGCGGGTGCTCGAGCTGCGTGGCGACCTGGCCCCGGTCGAGGGGGAGCCGAACGTCCGCTCCCCAGAGCCCGGCGAGCTCCGCCTTCGTCTGCGTGCCCCCACGGCAGAGGACCCGGAGCGGCTGGTGCTGTTCGCGGGCCGCGACGTGGAGGGGACGGCCTACGTCGGCGTCGCCCTCCCTGCGGAGGGACTGGACGGGGCCGAACGTGATCGTGATCGCCCGCCGGGCCCGGAGGGCTGGCTGACCCTCCGGCAGGCCGGTGCCGCTCTCGGGGACCGGGATGCCGGCCTGTTCACGACCGTGCTGTCCCTCGCGAACTGGCACGGGACCCATAGGCACTGCTCCCGGTGCGGAGCGCCGACAACAACGGCTCAGGGCGGGTGGCTGCGCGTCTGTCCCGCGGACCACAGCGAGCACTATCCGCGCACCGACCCAGCGGTCATCATGGCCGTCGTCGATGCCGAGGAGCGGCTGCTCCTCGGACGCGGCCCGCAGTGGCCGGACAACCGGTTCTCGGTGCTCGCGGGCTTCGTCGAGCCGGGTGAGTCACTCGAGGCCGCGGTGGCTCGTGAGGTCGAGGAGGAGGTCGGCATCGATGTCACCGACATCCGCTATCTCGGCAACCAGCCGTGGCCGTTCCCCTCGTCGGTGATGATCGGGTTCACCGCTCGAGCGCTGGGCACGAGCATCGAGCTCGACCCGCACGAGCTCAGCGAGGCTCGCTGGGTGACGCGCGATGACTATCGGGCCGCGCTGCGAACCGGGACCATCCATCGGCCCTTCGGGCTCTCCATCGCCAAGCGCATCATCGAGCACTGGCTGGGACAGACCGTCGAGTCGGTGATGTCCGACTCCGAGGGTTGAGCGACCTCAGGCGCTGAGCCTGGCCTTGACCTCCGCGAGCGAGGGGTTGGTGGCCGACGTGCCGTCGGGGAACACCACGGTCGGAACCGTGCGGTTGCCGCCATTGACCTGCTCCACGAAGTCCACGTGCTCGGGGAAGTTCTCGAGGTTGACCTCGGTGTAGGGCACACCCTCACGGTCGAGCTGGCCCTTGAGCCGGACGCAGTATCCACACCAGTTGGTCGTGAACATCGTGATCGTTCCGGGTGCGGGTTCGAGCGGCGTGGGGGCGGGCATCAGGTCTCCGTCGTCGGTGGGTGGGTCCGGGTCTTGTCAGGTTTCGGTGCAAGGATGGCGCCAAGGCCTTCATCACGGGAAACCGGGGCAGACCGTTGAAAATTCCCCTACTCATCCGACTCGCAGAGTCACAGGAGATCGCCCTGCTCGCCGCACCACATCCGGACGACATCCTCGAGCAGCTCGACCCAGAGCAGCGGGAGGTCGCCTCGGCGCCACCCGGGCCGGTGTGTGTCCTTGCCGGGGCCGGCACCGGCAAGACCCGGGCGATCACGCACCGGATCGCCTACGCCGTCCACGCCGGCATGCAGCAGCCGCAGCGCATCCTCGCGGTCACGTTCACGGCTCGGGCGGCCGGCGAGATGCGGACCCGCCTCCGGAGCCTCGGAGTCCACGGTGTCCAGGCTCGGACGTTCCATGCAGCGGCCCTGAGACAGCTGCACTACTTCTGGCCCCAGGCGGTCGGCGGAGCGGCGCCGGAGGTGATGAGTGTCAAGGCTCCTGCGGTGGCCGAGGCCGCGAGCCGCCTGCGGCTGCAGTTCGACAGGACGGCGATCCGTGACCTTGCCGCGGAGATCGAGTGGGCCAAGGTGAGCCTGCTGACGCCGGAGTCGTATGCCGCGGCAGCACGGGCAGAGGGTCGCGAGCCACCGGGACTGGACGTCACGGCGATGGCGCGCGTGCTGGCCTGTTACGAGGACGTCAAGGAAGCCCGAGGTGTCATTGACTTCGAGGACGTCCTGCTGCTCACGGTCGGCATTCTCGAGGAGAGGGACGACATCGTCCGCACCGTGCAGGGCCAGTACCGCCAGTTCGTCGTGGACGAGTACCAGGATGTCAATGCCCTGCAGCAGCGCCTGCTCGACCTGTGGCTCGGCGAGCGCAACGACGTCACGGTCGTCGGTGACCCAGCGCAGACGATCTACTCCTTCACCGGGGCCTCGCCGCGTCACCTCCTGGGCTTCGCGTCGCGGTTCCCCGGGGCGCGGACCATCCGGCTCGTGCGCAACTACCGGTCGTCGCCGCAGATCATCGAGCTCGCCAACACGGTGATCTCCTCCGGCCCCACGGCCGCGCGCAGCGGGGCGCTGCGGCTCACGGCGCAACGTCCGTCGGGACCGTCGCCCGTCCTCACGTCGCACAGCGATGACCAGGCCGAGGCCGCTGCGGTGGCCGAGCGGATCAGGCGGCTCATCGAGGCCGGCCACCCCGCGGCGGAGATCGCGGTCCTCTTCCGGACCAACGGGCAGTCGGAGGCGTTCGAATCGGCCCTGGCAGTCGTCGGGGTTTCCTACCTGGTGCGAGGAGGGGAGAGATTCTTCGCCCGCAAGGAGGTCCGAGACGCGATCCTGCTCCTCCGGGGCGCGGCGCGCAGTGATGACGGCGGCAAGCCCTTGGGCCACATCACCCGGGACGTCATCGCCGGAGCCGGTTGGTCACCCGATCCCCCGTCGAGCAGCGGAGCCACCCGGGAGCGCTGGGAGTCGCTCACGGCTCTCGCGTCGCTGGCCGACGACCTCGAGGCAGCCGTCCCGGAGGCCCGGCTGCCCGAGCTCGTCGCCGAGCTCAACCGCCGCGCCGCCGAGCAGCACGCCCCGGCCGTCCAAGGTGTCACGTTGGCCAGCCTGCATGCCGCGAAGGGCCTCGAGTGGGACACCGTCTTCCTCGTCGGCGCGTCCGACGGCCTCATCCCCATCTCGCTCGCCGAGGGAGTCGAAGCCCTCGAGGAGGAGCGGCGGCTCCTGTACGTCGGCGTGACCCGGGCTCGGCGGCAGCTGTTCCTCTCATGGTCGTCCACGCGCGCCTCGGGTGGGCGGCCCACGCGGCGGGTGTCGCGCTTTCTCGGGCCCGCCGAGGCCATGCTCGGCAGCGGAGCGCGAGCGGCGGCGCCCACCACCGCCCGCCGTCGTGCCGCCGCCAAGGTCGCCACGGTGCTGCGCTGTCGCGGCTGTGACGTCGAGCTGACGACGGCTGCGCAGCGCAAGACGGGTCGGTGCCACGACTGCCCGCCGAGCTATGACGAGGCACTCTTCGAGCGCCTTCGCGAGTGGCGCCTCGGTGTCGCGAGGGCCGCCTCGGTCCCGGCCTTCGTCGTCTTCACTGATGCGACGCTGACCGCGATTGCCGAGCGCGAGCCGGCCGATGAGGGGGCGCTCGCAACGATCAGCGGGGTCGGGGCCCGCAAGCTCACCCAGTACGGCGCCGACATCATCGCCCTCCTCCATGGTGCCGACCCGCAAGAGCTACTCGAAACCCACGCCGGCACAGGGGAATCGACCGATTCGTGACCGTGCACGAGAAATTGTCGCGAAATCCGCGATAAATGAGTTGTCGCGCCCCAGGGCCCCCGCGTAACCTTTACCCGTCAAGCCCAGTGGCTCAGGTGGCCGGGTGGGATTCGCGAGCACAGTGAGGAGGTTGGCCTGATGAGGAACATCACGATGACGATGAACGCAGTGTCCTGCGTCGCTTCGGCACGTCCGCGCTCGGCCAGCATTCTCCTCGCTGACATCCAGCCCGGGCTCAAGGGGACAGGTGTGTCCATCGTCGCCCCGGCTGGCGTCCGTTGCATCGCTGACCGTGGTGTCAAGGGATCCGTCCCGTTCGCCGCCGGCGTGGACCTCACCGCCATCTACAAGACATCTGATGTCGCTCGCTCCCGCTCTGGGAGGCCTCCGGTCTGAGTTAGACCAAAGCCTCACCTCCAGGCCGCGAACCCGACATCACCGGGTCCGCGGCCTTCGTGTGTCTCCCGCACAACCGAATGCCGCTCCAACCCCACCCTCCACCGGAACAGCACCCACGAGGTGCCCGACAGATACGGGACCAACCATGACTCCCCGGATGCAGAGCAGCACGACCGAGACCCGCACCTGCGGTGCACGGCTTCGGTCGACGACGGATACGAGTGAGCAGGCGCGCCACAGCACTGGCGCGCTGGAGACGGAGGTGAGAACGATGCAGCTGAGCGAATTGCTCGACCTGGGCACCGAGGCGCAGCAGGTCGGCGAGACCATCCCGTGCCGGGACTACGACGCCGAGCTGTGGTTCGCCGAGCGGCCGGAGGACGTCGAGTTCGCCAAGACCCTGTGCGGGTTGTGCCCCGCGCGGCTGCAGTGCCTGGCCGGGGCGCTCGAGCGGCAGGAGCCGTGGGGTGTGTGGGGCGGGCAGCTGCTCGTCCAGGGGGCCGTGGTCGCCCGGAAGCGGCCCCGGGGACGTCCGCGCAAGCACCCGGTCGCGGCCTGAACCACACCGGCCGCACGGCCGGGGCGAGGCGGGCCGAGAACCGCACCTGAACCATCGAAAGCAGACAACAACACCTGACCAGGAGGTCGTCATGGAGAACTTGGAGCTCCTCGCTCGCGACCGGATTCGCGACCGCGCTCAGCGCCAGGACCGTAGTGGCATCCGCCGCGGCGCCCGGCTGATCGCGCTCGAGATCCGCGCGAGTCGACGCAATCACCAGCGGTGAGACGTCGACAGTCCGGGATCACGGTGCCCGGCAGCGAAGCAGCACGAAGACCAGAACCAGGCAACGCAAGTGAGCGAGCCGCGGGTGACGCGCACGTCACCCGCGGTTTCGCGTTTCCCGGCCCAGCCCGGCCATCGCCGCGCCGTATCCGACCGGCGGGATTCCGTCCTCCACGGCGCGCACGTGAGGGCACGAGCAGCGCGGGTAGGGGGTCCCACACCAGCTCCAGACGGCCGGTCCCCGCACCGCCCCTCAAACGCGCGGCTCGTGAGTCGACACGCCTGTGGCAAACGTCCCACGCGCGTCAGCGCGAAGGCGGATACTCGAAGAACGGGGGAGATCAAGGGAGGCCCCGACCATGGCAACCAAGACCGATACTGCGGAACTCACTCCGCTCCTCACCTGTGCGTCGTGTGGCACGACACCGGCACCCGAGGACCAGACAACGGCGCGGCTCACCTGGAGCCGTAGCGTCGAGCACGGTCGCACCATGTGGACGTGCGAGCAGTGCAGTCGCGACAACATCCGCTCGATCGAGAGCAAGCTCGATCCCGATTGGTGGTGAGCCAGCGACGCTGGCGCGTCGGCTCGGACGGAATCCGGCCCAGCGGCATACGGCCCTCAGTCGTGGTCTGAGTCGTCCGCCCGTGCATGGCTGAGAAGGTCGCCGACGGGAGGAAGGTTCGCGCCCGGTAGGAACGCATCGACCGTCTCCCGGCCGCGGACCGTCCCGCCGAGCTGGCTGAGCACACCGATGCCGCCGCTCCAGACACGGTGGATGAGCAGGTACTCCGGTGGCAGGTTGAGCTTGTAGGCGAGCACGTAGTTCGGCTGCCTCGGGTCGTTGATGTGGGCGAAGACGCTCCGCAGCCAGGCCCGCGTGAAGGTGAACTCGTCGCTGCGCAGCGGGGCGATGAACGGCTCCAGGAACTCGAGCAACCGCTCAGCGTCGATCTCGATGGACGGCTTGACGAAGCCGGCCTCTCGGAGGCCGGCGAGTACCGCCGCGGCGCCGCCCTCGAGGCCGGCGGTGAGCAGCCGCCCCAGCTCTGGGGGCATCCCGTTGGGCAGGCGGTTGACCGCCCCGAAGTCCACGACGCCGAGGCGACCGTCGGGCGTGATGCGGAAGTTGCCCGGATGTGGGTCGGCGTGGAGCAACCCTGCCTCGGCGGGGCCGGCGAGCAGGAACTCGAGATAGAGCTGTGCAGCCTCGTCGCGCTGCGCCTGCGTGCCCTCGCGGATGATCTCGCTGAGCGGGCGCCCCTCGACCCACTCCGAGACGATGACGTGCTGGGTGCCGCGGACCAGTCTGGGGATGCAGAAGTCCGGGTCGTCGGCGAAGGCATCAGCGAACGCGGCCTGGTTGTCTGCTTCGAGGCGGTAGTCCAGCTCCTCGGCCATCCGGTCGCGCAGCTCCTCGAGGATCGGGCCGAGGTCGATGCCGGGAATCCATCCAGCGGTCATCCTGGCCATCCGGGACAGCTGCCGAAGGTCACTCATCAGGGCAGCCCCGGCCCCGGGGTACTGGATCTTGACGGCCACCTCGCGCCCATCCGTCCAGACAGCCCGGTGCACCTGCCCGATGGAGGCGGAGGCGACCGGGTGGTCCTCGAACGAGCGAAAACTGCTGCGCCACTGCGTGCCCAGGTCGGCGCGCAACACTCCATGGACCGAGCTGGTCGGCATCGGCGGGGCGCTGTCCTGCAGCTTGGTGAGCATCGCGCGGTACGGCCCGGCCATGTCCTCGGGCAACGCGGCCTCGAAGATCGACAGTGCCTGGCCGAACTTCATCGCTCCGCCCTTGAGCTCGCCCAGGACCTGGAACAACTGCTCGGCGGTGCGGGCCTGGAGCTCCGCAGCGACGATCTCGGCGGGCCGCCCGCCGATGCGCTTGCCGAGCCCGAGCGCGGTCCGGCCCGCAAAGCCGAGCGGCACGGTGGCGAGCTTGGCCGAACGCACCACTGCCTTGCGCGGCAGATCGGTCACAGGTCTCACCCCCCAGGACGGTCACCCTGACTCTAGCGATCCGCACCGCCCGTGCGTCATCGCACCGCGGACGTCGGTTGCGAGGACTCAGATGGCCTCGGCTGCTG
>DASUQN010000476.1:0-5125 GCA_036280515.1 Intrasporangium sp.
ACGGCGAGCTTCGCGGCCGACAGCTCGCGGCGGGCAGCACTGAGCTCGACCGGCTCGAGCGCCGACAGCAGCGGTGTGCCGGAGCGTCGGCGACGCTCCCCGGAAGCCCTGGCCGCACCGGCGGCGAAGGCGTTGCGTGAGGCGGGCACGGGGCGGACAGCGGCCTCCTCGTTCCTGGCGACGTCGGTGCTCTGCCGCTTCGCCACCGCCTTCCCCGGGACCGCCTTCCGCGCCGCGGTCTTCCCCGCGCCGGCCTTCTTCGTCGCTGGCTTCCCGGCGCCGGCCTTCTTCGTGCCGGCGTCCGTGGACTCGGGCCGGTCGTTGCGCGCCGTCACTGGCGGAGCCTCTCGAAGGCACGGGCGAGCGTCGCGGCCCCTTCCCCGGCGGCCCCGCTGACCACGTCGGTGACCTCCGCGACTCCGGGCACGACGGGGCGCAGGTGCGTGGCGAAGTCCTCGAACGCCCGACGGGTGGTGTACTGGGGCTCGAAGGCGAACACCTTGCGCATCCGGGTCGTGTCCAGGCCACGGCCGAAGGCGAGGAAGGCGACCTGGTCCGGGGAGAAGTCCGCCAGCCCGCTCCGCTTGACGATGTTGCCCACGAGCCCGGCCGTCGCCATCGGGACCGGGACGATCGGGCGGCGGACGAGGGCGAGGCACTGGAGGAGGGTGACGAAGCCGTCCCCCGCGACGTTGACGATGCCCACGGAGGGCCCGGTCGTCGCCTGGACGAGCGCTTCGACGGCGTCGAGCTCGTGGATGAACTGCACGCGGGCGTCGTAGCCGAGTGGGACCGGGACGACGGGCATGGCGAAGTAGTCGGTGATGGCCGTGCGGATCTGCGGGCCAATGACGTTGGCGAAGCGCAGCATGGTGATCTCGACGTCGGGACGTCGGCGGGAGAAGCCACGGACGTAGCCCTCGACCTCGATCGAGTCCTTGCCGAAGCCAGTCCGGGGCGTGGACTTGGCGTTCATGTCCTCGGCGAACATCGCCGGGTCGCGCGGCGACGAGCCGTAGACGGCCGCGGTCGACTTCACGACGAGACGTTGGACACTGTCCGACTTCTGGCACGCGGCCAGTAGCTGCATCGTCCCGATGACGTTGATCTCTTTCTGCGTGACCCGTCCGCCCGTGTCCTTCGGGGTGGCAATGACGTTCATGTGGACCACGGTGTCGACGCCGGCCTGCCGGATGATCCGGCCGATCATCGGGTTGCGGATGTCGGCCCGGACGAACTCCGCTCGCCCGATCGAGTGCCGGGGCGGGATGACGTCGACGCAGAGGATGCGCTCGATCTCGGGCTCGGAACTGAGCTGACGGGCGTAGAGACCTCCGAGGTAGCGGGACACGCCGGTCACGAGCACGACCTTCGCCACGGCTCCTCCTGTCTCCCGCACGTCCCGGCTCTACGGCACCACCCTACCGACGGGTTCCCGTTGAGACAGCAGTCGACCCCCGCCCGAAAGGCGAGGGCCGAGATGTGCGGGCCGGGGCCCGCTTCCGGAACGCGTCAGGTCACTTCTTGTTGCGACGCTGGTGACGCGTCTTGCGCAGCAGCTTGCGATGCTTCTTCTTCGCCATCCGCTTGCGGCGCTTCTTGATGACAGAGCCCATGGTTGTCCTTGATCCGTTGACGGTGCAGTGTGCCGACTTGCGCCGACCGCCCGTCAATCGGGAGAGTCGACTCCTCGAGCCGAGCCGAGTGCACAGCCTAGCGTGTCCTCGGGCACGACCTCAAAAGCGCTCCAGAGCCGTGTCAGAGAATCGAGAGTGCAGCTGCGCGCTCGACCGCACCCGGCCTCGCGCGCAACCTGCACTCTCGATCTGTCACGCGGTGTCGATGAATGACGTCTGCAAGTACTTGTGCACGGCGTCCTCCGGAACCCGGAAGGAACGACCGACCCTGACGGCCGGGAGCTCGCCGCCGTGGACGAGTCGATACACCGTCATCTTCGACACGCGCATGATCGAGGCGACCTCGGCGACGGTCAGGAACCGCACCTCGCTGAGCTGGCGCTCATTCGACATGTGAACCTCGATCTCTCCAACACACGCATGTCGCCGGCTTCCCCTCCGGCGAAACATCACACGGGTGCACTAAGCAACCTTAGGTGCTGATGTGACTGGAGGGAAAGGGCACCGAGTCTGCACCTCAACGGCCGCAAGGCGACACGCCGACCAAAACGGACCAAAATCATTGCGTATGCCGCTGAGCTCGCTCCCGCTCCACGTGCGGCCTCCGTCCTGCCGCCCTATGGCGAGAGTCGGTGCAGGTCCCGCGGGAAGAGGGTGACCTCCCGGATGTTCTCGGCGCCGGTCAGCCGGGCCACCCAGCGCTCGAGCCCGATCGCGAACCCACCATGGGGCGGCATCCCGTGCCGGAACGCGTCGAGGTATCCCGCGAGCACCTCGGGCGGCTGCCCAGCGCGCTGGAGCGCCGCGGCGTAGTCGCTCGGACGATGAAGGCGCTGCCCACCCGTCGTCAGCTCCAGGCCGCGGAAGAGCAGGTCGAACGAGTTCGAACCCTGGAACTCATCATCGGACTCAGCCACGCGGGTCTTCGGGGGGTGCATGGGGGGCGGAGCCCCCCATGGGTGCGTGTAGAAGGGTCGCTTGGCCATCGGGTAGCCCTCCACCGCAAGGAAGTCCGAGTCGAACTCGGCTCGCGCCCACTCGCTGAGCGCCCGCTCGTGCGCCGGGCTGAGGTCGGGCTCGTCCGCGTCCGCACCCACCATCGCCAGCGCGTCACGGAAGTGGATGACCGGGAACTCCTCGGGCACCCGGGGCAGGTCGACGCCGAGGAGCGAAGCGGCCTCAGCGGCATACGTCCCGATCGACTGCACCATCCCGAAGAGGGCAGCCCGCAGGACGGCGAGCACGTCGCGGTGGTCGCGGATGAAGCCCAGCTCCGCATCGAGTGAGGTGTACTGCGCGAGGTGGCGGACCGTGTCGTGCGGCTCGGCGCGGAAGACCGGCCCGACCTCGAAGACCCGCTCGAAGACCCCGACGAGCATCTGCTTGTAGAGCTGAGGGGACTGCGCGAGGTAGGCGGGCCGGCCGAAGTAGTCGACCGTGAAGACGTTCGCGCCGGACTCGGTGGCGGTCCCGACCAGCTTGGGCGTCATGATCTCGGTGAACTCGAGCGAGCCCAGGGCCGAACGGAACCCGCGCAGCGAAGCGCTCGCGATCTCCCATGCCGCGCGATGCCTCGGGTGCCGGAGCGTCACGGCGGCGTGGTCGAGCTGGGTCGGCAGCCCGGCGCCGAACGAGGGGCGCCAGAGCTCCGCTGGCGGCGGCAGGGCCGGCTCCGTGAGCGGCGTGAGGACCGGCTCGACGAGCTCCGCACCGCCCGGCGCCGCCGGGTTGTGCGCCACGCGACCCGTCACCTCGACGACCGTCTCCTCCGGGACGGAGCCGAGGCCCGCGATGACGTCGGGGTCCTTGGCGACGACCTGGACCAGGCCAGATCGGTCCCGCAGCACGACGAACGTCACGCTGGCGAGCGCGCGGCGCCGATGGACCCAACCGGCGAGGGTCGCCGGAGCGCCTTCGGGATGGGATGCGAGGTCCCGCGCGAGGACGCGGGACGCGGTGCCGACGGACGGGTGGTGTGCTGGTTGTTGGATCGTTGACATTCCTTCACCTCCTGGGATCGTGCCCCGGAGGTGCGGGCGATGGGGAGTGTCGCTGTGCCACCGCACCTTCGCCGCCGCGGATCGCGGTCGGCCTCTTGTCCTGCTCGGCTCAGGATCGTCAGGCCCGTCATCGCCGTCCGGCCATGGTGCCAGATCGAAAGAGCAGCCCGCACCGCACTTTCAAGCGTCAGTCGAAGTGGATGTCCAGCCCGTGGTGCGGGAACACCGCGGTCCGGGTCGCCATGATCGCCCGGTCGACCTCGCTGCCAGGGTCGTAGCCGAGGTCCCACGAGCGCCACCACAGCGGTCCGTCCTGGGTCGTCAGGTCACCCATGCGCAACGGAGCCGGACGTCCGGTCGCGCGCTCGACGTGCTCGCGCCAGTCCTCGGGGATCTCCGTGGACGTGGGCAGCGGAACGTGCGCGGCGATGGCGGTCAGGTGCGTCCACGTGCGCGGGACGACACCCACCACCTCGTAACCGCCGCCGCCCAGCGCGACCCACCGGCCATCGCAGACCTCGTGGGCCAGGCGGTGGAGCGAGTCCGCCGCGGACCGCTGGGCGTCGACGGTCATCGCGAAGTGGGCGAGGGGGTCCTCGGCGTGGGTGTCGCAGCCGTGCTGGGTGATCAGGATGTCGGGCTTGAAGGAGCGAACGAGCGGCATGACCGTGGCGTGGATCGCCCGGAGCCAGCCTGCGTCGGCCAGCCCCGGCGGCAGGGACACGTTGACAGCGCACCCCTCGGCCTTCGGGCCGCCGATGTCGGTCGGCCAGCCGGTCCCCGGGAAGAGGGCCCGACCAGTCTCGTGCAGGGAGATGGTCAGGACCCTGGGGTCGTCCCAGAAGATCCGCTCGACCCCGTCCCCGTGATGCACGTCGACGTCGACGTAGGCGATCCGCTCGGCACCGTGGTCGAGCAGCCACTGGATGCCGATGGCGATGTCGTTGTAGATGCAGAAACCGCTCGCCCGATCGGGCATCGCGTGGTGCAGGCCGCCCGTGAAGTTGACGCCATGGCTCGTCTCGCCCTCCCAGACGGCTCGCACGACGTCGACGGTCCCGGTGACGATTCGCGCGCTCGACTCGTGCATCCCGACGAAGGCTGGGTCGTCCTCGGTGCCGATGCCCCGGCTCGGGTCGGCCCGGGTGGGGTCGGCCGAGGCAGCCTTGACCGCCGCGACGTAGTCAGGGTGATGGACCGTCTCGAGCAGCTCGTCGCTGGCCGGCTCCGCACTGCGCACCTCGACCCCACGGGCATCGAACAGGCCCAGGGCCTCGCAGAGCCGCGCCGTCAGGTCCAGTCGAATGGGTGCCATCGGGTGGGTCGGGCCGAAGTTGTACTTCGTGAACGACTGGTCCCAAACGATGCGGGCCTGGCTTGGCATGATTGAGACGCTATCGCGTCACCGTCGGGCGCGGACTGTGGAGAAGGGAATCCCATGGCGCGCAACAAGCTCTTCGAGGACGACGTGCTCGTGATCGGGCTGGG